>JBGUMF010000073.1:0-64055 GCA_045116675.1 Bacteroidales bacterium | reverse complement strand
GCGCCTTTTCGTGCCTCTGGCGCGCTGCCTGAGGTGGGTTGTTTGCTTAAATATTACTGAAAAGGAGAATGGCCTTATACCATTGGTCAGTATTTGATATTTATTCATTCTTTATTGTTAGAAAAACAAAAAAATGTATTTTTGCAGCTTATTTTTTCATGGAAAATAAATACGTTGTTTACAAACTATAACCTTAAAAAGAGAAGTATGAAAATGAGAACGATACAATGGACGATATGCTTGTTTGGCATCATGGTCGGATTAGTCTCCTGCGGGGTGGATATGCCCAAGGAAACGAAAACGTCGTTTGAGACAATAGTAGTGGAAAAACAAGACATCACGGTGCCTGTGAAGTTCAGTGCCAAGTTGAAGGGAGAGGCAGACGTGGTCATCTCGCCCCAGGTGAGCGGCCAGCTGATGCAGATCTGCGTGACCGAGGGCCAGCAGGTGAAGAAGGGCACGGTGCTCTTTGTCATCGACTCGCGTAATGCGCAGTTGGAGCTGGAGGCGGCGCAGGCAAACCTGCAGGCTGCCGAGGCTTCCGCAAGAAGCGCGAAGTTAGAGTATGAGTCAAATAAGAACCTCTTTGAGAAGAATATCGTGAGCCGCTATATGCTGGACAACTCCGAGAACTCCTACAAGCAGGCACAGGCTGCGGTGAGCCAGGCCCAATCCGCGGTGAGCCGCGCCAAAGTGAACTTGGGATTTTGTACCATCACCTCGCCTGTGGCAGGTATCATCGGCGAAATTCCCGTATCCGAAGGTATCCAAGTCTCTCCCAGCTCCCATCTGACCATCGTCAGCGGCAACACGAAGATGGAGGCTCTCTTCTCAGTACCTGAGTCGGTGCTGGAGGAAGCCTTAGCCCAAGGTTACGAAGGAAAGCTCGAGGATGCGCTGAAGTTTTTCCCTGACGTGACTTTCGTGTTGAAGGGCGGTACCGAATACCAGCACAAGGGACGCGTCTCCAGCATTACCGGTGTGGTGAACGCCACCACAGGTACCATCGCTTGTAAGGCCACCTTCCCCAATCCCGAAGGCCAGCTCTATAGCGGTGTCCAGGGTTCCATTGTTTTTCCTGATGAAATGAAGGACGTGATGGTGGTTCCGCAAAGTGCCGTGGTACGTCTGCAGGACAAGGCTTTGGTTTACAAGGTGAAGGCCGACAGCACCGCCACCGCTGTTGCCGTGACCTATATGGATCCCGGTAATGGCAAGGACTTCATTATAACGAGTGGTCTGGAAGTCGGCGACAAAATTGTGACCGTTGGGGCAAACAATGTGCATGAAGGCGAGCAAGTGCTCTTCCCTGAAACGCCGAAAAATTCGAAATAAGCCATGAAAGGGAATATTTTCATCCAGAAACATGTGATGGCATGCGCGATAGCGATTGTCATCATGCTGGTGGGCTTCATCTGCATCACGACATTGCCCATCGAGCAATATCCGAACATCGCCCCGCCGACAGTGCGCGTCTCGACATCCTATACCGGTGCCGACGCGAACACCATCATGAAGTCGGTGGTGCAACCGCTGGAGGAGAACATCAACGGTGTGCCTGGCATGACCTACATCACCAGCTCGGCATCCGCCTCGGGCGACGTCTCCATCCAGGTCTATTTCGAGCAGGGCACCGACCCTGACCTCGCTGCGGTGAACGTGCAGAACCGCGTCAGCCGAGCCACAGCGCTGCTGCCTGCTGAGGTGACGAAGGTGGGCGTGCAGGTGATGAAGCAGCAGAGCAACATCCTGCACATCGGCGCACTGAAAAGCGTTGACGGCAAGTACGACGCCGACTTCATCGCCAACTACATCGACATCAACGTGCGTCCCCGCCTCATGCGTATCACCGGCGTGGGCGATGTGATGTCCCTCGGTAACACTTACGCCTTGCGTATCTGGCTGAAACCCGACGTGATGGCGCAGTACGGCTTGGAACCCAACGACGTGTTCGCTGCCATCGGCGGACAGAGCTTCGTCGCCGCCACGGGTTCGTTGGGCGAACAGAGTGAGAACGCCTACCAGTACTCGTTGGAATACAAGGGTACCCTCAAGACCGTCGAGGAGTTCAACGACATCGTGTTGCGTACGAGCGACGGCGGACACATGCTGCATCTGAGCGATGTGGCGGACGTGGAAATCGGTGCCGTGAGCTATAACTTCACCTCCAACATTGACGGCAAGCCCGGCACCATCTACATGGTGTTCCAGGCCCCTGGCGCTAACGCCACGGAGGTAAACGCCCGCATCAACAAGCTGTACAAGGAGCTGCAGCCGACGATGCCCGCCGGACTGGAGTTTGAGATATTGGAGACTTCGGACGACTTCCTCTTCGCCGCTATCCACAATGTGGTGGAGACGCTTGTTATCGCCATTATCCTCGTCATCCTCGTGGTTTATTTCTTCCTGCAGAGTTTCAAGGCGACGATTATCCCCTCGCTGTCGATCATTGTGTCGCTGTTGGGTACTTTCGCCATCGTGAAGGTGGCAGGTTTCTCCCTGAACATATTGACACTATTCGCCTTGGTGCTCGCCATCGGTACCGTGGTGGATGATGCCATCGTCGTGGTCGAAGCGGTGATGGCGAAGATGGAGGGCGGCATATCGGACGCCCGGGAAGCTACACGCCAGGCTATGAGCGATGTCTCCATCGCGGTCATTTCGTGTACGCTGGTCTTCATGGCCGTGTTTATTCCCGTGGCCTTCATGCCCGGCACCTCGGGATCGTTCTTCCTGCAGTTTGGTGTCACACTGGCCTCGGCTGTCGGTCTGTCGTGCATTTCGGCATTGACACTCTGTCCGGCCTTATGCGGTCTGATGATGCGTTATTCGAAGGATGAACAGGAGAAGAAGGACTTGAACTATTACGTCAAAAAAGCCTATACGGTCAGCTATAACGCCATCCTCAACAAATACAAATCGGGTGTCGGCAAGTTCATCAAGCGTCCGTGGGTGGCAGGCCTGCTGTTGGCATGTGCCGCTGTGCTGCTCATCTTTGCCATGCGCGGGTTGCCTTCGGGACTCGTGCCGCAGGAAGACCAGGGCGTGTTCTTCGCCGAGGTCCGTGCGCCGGAGGGCTGCACCCTGCATGAGACGGAGGAGATTGTGAGGAAGGTGGAGGAGAAGGTGAAGAAGATTCCCGAGCTGGAAAGCTATGCTGTGGTCAGCGGTTATGGTATGATGGCCGGCCGCTCGGGTAGCTGCTACGCCACCCTCATCATCCGTTTGAAGAATTGGGACGACCGTCCGGGCATGAACCACAACATCATGCTCGTTTATGGCCGTTTCGCCTTCGACTGCAAAGATATCAAGAACGCGACGGTCATTCCCTTCCAGATGCCGCAAGTGCCGGGCTACGGCTCGAACAGCAGCGTGAACTTGGTGCTGCAGGACATGCAGGACCGCCCGATGTCGGAGTTCAATGCTGATGCCAACAAGTTCCTCGCCAAGCTGAACGAGCGGCCGGAGATTATGATGGCGATGTCCACCTATTCAGAGCGTTTCCCGAAGTATGAGGTCGGCGTCGATGCGGCGCAGTGCGACCGCGCTGGTGTGTCACCCGCGGCTGTGCTCAAGACGCTCGGTGCCTATTGCGGTGGCTCGTATGTCGGTAACTTCAACCAGTTCGGCAAGGTGTACCGTATCATGGCGAACGCCGCGCCGGAGTACCGTCTCGACCCGTCCTCGCTGAACAATATCTTCGTTCGTGTGCGCGGTGGTAAGATGGCTCCCATTTCGGAGTTCGTCACGCTGAAAGAAATCGTCGGATCCGCATCCGTCGATCACTTCAACCTGTTCCAGAGCATCACCTGCGGTGTGATGACCGCCAGCGGATTCTCGGAGGGTGATGCGCATGAGGCCATCGCCGAAGTATTCAAAGAAGAGATGCCCTCCGGCTATAGCTACGAATACGGCGGCATGTCTCGAGAGGTGGAGGAATCTGCCGGCTCGAACGCCACGGTCCTCATCTACGTCATCTGCGCCATCCTCATCTACCTTATCTTGGCTTCGCTCTACAACTCCTGGTTTACACCGTGGGCTGTGTTGCTTTCCGTTCCTTTCGGTTTGTTGGGCTCGTTCGGTGTTGTGTGGCTCGTCTCGAGACTGCACCTGCCTGGAATGGAGAACAATATCTATCTGCAGACGGGTGTCATCATGCTCATCGGTCTGTTGGCCAAGACGGCCATCCTTATCACGGAGTTTGCTTCGGAACGCCGTGCCCAGGGCCTCAGCATCCGCGATGCCGCCTTCGCTGCCTGTGAGGAGCGTCTGCGTCCTATCTTGATGACCGTCGTCACGATGATTGCGGGTATGATTCCGCTCATCATCGCGGGTGGTGCGGGCGCCAACGGCAACCGTGTGCTTGCCCTCGGCGTCACCGCCGGTATGGCTGTCGGCACGCTGGCACTGCTCTTCGTCGTTCCTTCCTTCTTCATCGTATTCCAAACACTGCACGAGAAGGTCCACGGGTCGCCTGTGGCGGTGGAGACGGTAGATGTTGTTGTTTCAGAGAATGATAACGAAAACAAATCAGAACAATGAAAAAGGTAACCATATTCATTGCCGTCAGCGTACTATGCCTGTTGTTTGCGGGCTGCGGCATATATAACAAATACACGTCGCAATCGGAAATCTCCCCAGATGCGTTCGGAACTAGCGAAGATGTGAAGGCGGCGCAGGCTGACAGCTCCATTGCGGAACTGTCGTGGCGAGAGTTCTTCACCGACCCGCTGTTGCAGCAGCTTATCGACTCGGTGCTGGCGCGCAACACAGATGCCAACTCGGCCCGTATTGCCGTGGAACAGGCGCAGGCCTCTCTTAAGGCCACGAAGTTGGGCTACCTGCCGTCCGTCACGTTCTCTCCTTCTGTCGGCGTGAACTCTTACTTGAATGGAGGGACTCTGTCACCGACCTTGACATACAATCTTCCCTTGCAGATAAACTGGGATCTCGACATCTTTGCCGTGAATACCAACCAGAAGCGCAAGGCACAGGCGGTCCTGTGGCAGGCGGAGGCGCGTGAGCAGGTGGTGAAGGCCAATCTGGTTTCCGCTGCGGCACAGCAGTATTTTATGCTGCAACTCCTTGACCAACAATTGGAAATCCTGCTTTTTACCGATTCCCTCTGGAATGCATCCTTGGAGACCCAGCGCGCCCTTTGGGAAAATGGCAAGGCATATTCCACGGCTGTTGACCAGATGGAGTCTTCCTATCTGAATGTCAAAACGCAGATTGTGGATGTGAAACGTAATATCCGTAGTGTGGAAAATGCTATCTGCCAATTGCTTGCCATTACACCGCAGCATATCGCACGCAGCCGCTGGAATGCCTATGTGCTACCACAACGGTTAAGTACGGGAGTGCCGGCTCAAATGCTGGAAAACCGTCCCGACATCAAGATGGCTGACCATGTGTTGGAAGAGGCCTTCTATAACACGCAGGCCGCCCGTGCGGCATTCTACCCCAAGATTTCATTACAGGGTGTATTGGGTTGGGGAAACAACTCCGGTATCATTCCCAATCCCGGATCCTTGCTGCTGAACGCACTTGCCTCCCTCGTACAACCTGTCTTTGCCCAAGGAAAATTGAAGGCTAACCTAAAAATCAGCAAGTTGTCTCAAGAAGATATCGCCCAACAATATGTACAGACCGTCATCAATGCAGGCAATCAGGTGAACGAGGCGTTGGCCGACTGCCAATCCGCCAGTGAAAAAGATGTGTACTACAAGCGGCAGATCGAGGTGCTGCACAGTGCCTACAAGGGTACGCATGAGTTGATGGACAACGGTAAGGCGAACTATCTGGAAGTGCTTAAGGCTCAGGAAAGTCTGCTCTCTGCGCAGATCAGCGAGGCCACGAACCTCTACAATGGTTCCCGCGCCCTCATTGCTCTCTATATCGCCCTTGGCGGCGGTGCGAAGTAAAACCTCGTGTTCCGCAGGTCTGCACGGAAATAATCCCCGTGATTTTCGAGATCCGCGGAGAAATGGTATTTACGAAGCCTTTTTGATATAAAAAAGATTCTAAAACTGAATGGATAAACCCCGTTCGGATGCTTGGACGTTTGCCACTTTTTTCGTATTTTTGCAACCCTAAATTTTTTGTAAAATGGATAAAGTAGCAAGCGGCATACGGCCCACCGGTTTTCTTCATCTCGGCAACTATTTCGGTGCCTTGAGGAATTTTATCAAGATGCAGAACGAGAACAACTGCTTCTTCTTCATCGCAGATTACCATTCATTGACCACGCACCCGAATCCGTCGGACCTGCGCACCAATGTGAAGAATGTGCTGATCGACTATCTGGCGGCGGGTTTGGACCCGGAGAAGGCCACCATCTATGTACAGAGCGATGTGCCCGAGGTGTGCGAGCTGAGCCTGTTACTCTCCATGAACGTGTATGTGGGTGAGCTGCAGCGTGTGGCCTCCTTCAAGGAAAAGGTGCGGCGTCAACCCAACAACGTCAACGCCGGCCTGCTCAACTATCCCGTGCTGATGGCCGCCGACATCCTGCTGCACCGCGCCGACAAGGTGCCCGTGGGCAAGGACCAGGAACAGCATCTGGAGATGACCCGTGACTTCGCCCAACGGTTCAACCATATCTACAAGCATGAGTATTTCAAGCTGCCTGTTGCCTACAACTTCGGCAACGAGTTGGTGAAGATCCCCGGCCTGGACGGCTCCACCAAGATGTCCAAGTCCGACAATGAGGGCTCCTGCATATACCTCTCCGACGCGCCCGAGGTGGTGCGCAAGAAGATTATGCGTGCTGTCTCCGACAGCGGCCCGACGGAGCCTGGCCAGCCTAAATCGCAGGCGGTGGAGAACCTCTTCAGCCTGATGAAGGCCGTCTCCACGCCGGATACGGTGCAATACTTTGAAGACCAGTACCAGGCCTGCCAGATCCGCTACGGGGATATGAAGAAACAGTTGGCCGCCGATATGATCGCGTTCATACAGCCTATCTATGAGCGCATTATAGAACTGCGTTCCAAAGACGAATACATCAGCAAGGTGGCCCGCATGGGCGCGGAAAAGGCCCGCGAAAGCGCTTCCAAGACCGTGCGCGAGGTGCGCGAAATCATCGGATTCAAGGCTCTGTAATCTCCCTGCATCATGGCATTGCTGACCGAATACCCACTCTGGCTCATCATTTTCATCATCCTGCTCGGTGCAGGATACGCCTGCTTCCTCTATTTCCGGAACAATACCGTTGTTTTCGAGAAAGTCCCGAAAATCATTATGGCTTGCCTGCGTGGCGTGGCCATGTCGCTGCTCGCCTTCCTGCTGCTCGCCCCCATGCTCAAGATGGTTCGGAAGCAGGTGGACAAACCCCTCATCCTCGTGGCCGTTGACAACAGCGAGTCCGTGGTGTCGGGCAAGGATTCCGCCTACTACCGGACGGAATACGCCAAGCAGGTCCAGAATATGATTTCCGAACTGGGCGATTCTTACGAGGTGAAAACCTATAAGATTGGGGATGAGGACGCGCTGCTGGGGGATGACGAACAGCTGAACCTGGACTTTTCCGACAAGTCGTCCAATCTGGCCTCCCTCTTTGACCAAGTGGATATGGTATATGCCAACCGCAACGTCGGGGCGATGGTCTTGCTCACCGACGGCATCTTCAATACGGGCACCAATCCCTACTACAAGGCGGAAAAGGCTGATTTTCCGGTTTATACGGTAGGTTTAGGCAACACGGAGCTGACCACGGACTTCTTCATTGCCGGCATCAACCACAACAAGCAGGCCCTGAAAGGCAATTACTTCCCCGTGGAAATCAAGCTGGCCGCCAACCGGCTTTCCGGCAAAGCCGCCGAAGTGACTGTGACGGAGGGCTCCGATGAGATTTACCATAAGAAACTGTCGCTCAACGGTAACCGCTATTTTGAAACCATAAAATTCAATATTGAGGCTAAAAATACCGGCATCCACCATTACAAGGTCGATATCACCGAGCTGGACGGCGAGGTGACCCACAAGAATAACCATACGCATTTCTTCGTGGAGGTGGTGGACTCGCGCGACAAGGTGGCTATCGTCTATAACTCCCCGCATCCGGACATCGCGGCCATGAAGGAGGCCCTGGAACTGACCGACAACTACGATGTGCAGGTCTTTTCCATTGCCGAATTTTCCGGCAAACCCAGTGATTACAGCCTTGTGATCCTTCATCAGCTGCCCTCCATGACCAACTCGGCAGCCAACTTGCTGAACCAGATTCGCCAGAGTGGCACGTCGGCCCTGTATATCCTGGGACCGCAAACGAATCTCACCACCTTCAACGGGCTCAATGTGGGTATGAGCGTTGTGCAAAGCAAATCGCTGACCAACAACGCGATGCCATCCTATAACGACAATTTTACCTCTTTCACGTTCTCGGAAGAATCCCGCCAGATGCTGTCCAAGTTCCCGCCTATCAAGACTATCTTCGGTAACTATCGCACCTCGGTATCCGCCAATGTCTTCCTGTATCAGAAGATTAGCGGGGTGGACACCAAATACCCGTTAATAGTCTTCAGCAGTCATAATGGAGCGCGGAGTGGAGTGGTGGCTGGTACGGGTTTCTGGAGTTGGAAGCTGTACAACTACATGCACGCCGGCAACCACGATGCCTTCAATGAGGTGATTGACAAAACGGTGCTCTATTTAGCCGCCAAAGGCGACAAGAGCCAGTTCCGCGTGCAGCACGCCGCTATCTTCGCCGAGAATGCGCCGGTGGAATTTGCGGCAGAGCTCTATAATGACAGCTATGAGTTGATTAATGAGCCGGACATCAAGATGGTCATCAAGGGCAGTGGCGACACCACTTACGAGGCGCAGTTCTCCAAGCAGAACAACGGCTATTACCTGAATGTGGGCGAGCTGCCTGTGGGCAATTACACCTGGACGGCCACCACGCAGGTGGGTAAGCGCAAGATGGAGAAGTCGGGACGTTTCTCCATCCAGGAGGTGATGCTCGAAACCGCTAACCTTGTGGCTGACCACGACCTGCTAAAGAGCATCTCCACCGCCACCAACGGCCAGTTCTTCCCAAAGGAAAACATCAGCCGTATAGTGAAGGAAATCAAGCAGAACGATCAGATAAAACCCATTGCCTCCTATAGAAAGCATTACTCCATGCTGCTCAACTCCTACTGGTACCTTATCGCCATCGTGCTGCTGCTCGGCATCGAATGGTTCCTGCGGAAGTGGAATGGGGGATATTGATACTATTTTGCTTTGAGTACCTGCTCAATAAAACCGAAAACCGTAAACTATGGAAAAAACATGTAAACGTTTTGAGGGTAAAGTCTGTTCTGTTATCATATCTATCGGTTTTGCACTGATATGTTTGTTTTTAACACAGGGCTGCAAACCAGAAAAGACACCTGTGGTAAGTACTGGTGAAGTTTATGCAATCACGGATACTACTGCCAGATGTAATGGAAACGTGGCTGACAATGGAGCTGTTATTTTGGTAAGAGGGGTTTGTTATGACACTATCCACCTGCCTGAAATAAACGGCCCACACACCTCTGATGGTAGTGGTTTTGGTGATTTCCATAGTGACTTGAGGAACTTACAACCGAACACCACATACTATGTGCGGGCATACGCTGGAAATGGGAATGGGATTACTTATGGGGATGAGGTTGTGTTTTCCACTACAAGCGGAGGTGAACCTGCTGTTGACGAAGACCCAATGACATTGTTGACTATACCTCAAGGATGGAAGATGACATCGGTTGTTTCCTCCCCGGCTTATTGCTTAGCGATAAATGGTGTCACTTTGACGGAGCTTTTTGCTGATGGCGACTTTGACCATGGAGACGGGTACTTTTACGAATGTGAAAAAGACGATATTATTGTCTTTTCCAATGATGGGACACACCGATTGTTGCCAGACTCAATATTTTGCGAATATGGTTGGGGATATACTCAGGAAACGGAACTCGGACAATGGCATTTCGACAATGATGCCAATCCTACATATTTGTATTATCAGCTTCCATTCTTTTATAATGATGATTATTCTTCGTATGATGCTCCGTTGGAAGCTTGTCAGATAATTGTTCTCTCCAGAAATATGTTGAAGGTGGCTTATTTACTTGATTTTGAACAAAAACGATCAAAAGGGGCATACGTTTTCACAATTACGTATGTTCCAGCAGAATAAAACTTTTCATAAAACATTATCTTTGCCAGCAAAAAATAACATATAACATTCTGAACACCATAAAATTATCAAGCAATGAAAAAATTCGAACTTTTATCCCTGCCATATATGGCGAACGCTCTGGAACCTGTCATTTCCGAACAAACCATTGGTTTCCATCACGGGAAACACCTTCAAGGGTATGTCAATAACCTGAATGCGGCCATGGAAGGCACGCCGTTTGCGGAGATGGAGCTGACGGAAATCGTAAAAAAAGCAACTGGTGGCATGTTGAACAATGCCGGTCAGATTCTGAACCACAATCTCTATTTCCTGCAGTTCAATGCGCCGAAGGCCGACAACAAGCCTGTTGGTCAGCTGGCGGAGGCTATCCAGAACCAGTTCGGTTCCTTCGGTGAGTTCCAGAAAGCCTTTGTACAGGCTGGTGCCACCCTGTTCGGTTCCGGCTGGGTATGGCTCTCTGCCGACAGTGAGGGCAAGCTGGTAATCTCGCAGGAGACCAACGCCGCCAATCCGGTGCAAAAGGGTCTCACTCCGCTGCTTACCTTTGATGTATGGGAGCACGCCTATTATCTGGATTATCAGAACCGTCGTCCCGACCACTTGAACGCCCTATGGCAGATTATGGATTGGAGCGTGATTGAGAAGCGTTATCTGAATCGGTAGAACGGGCGCGAACGGCGTCAATTATTGACGTTCTCTGTTGTAATTCTTTCTTCTTGTCCTATCTGCGGTTTCTTTTTCACCGAGAGAAGCCATAATAGGATATTGATTATGGCGAAGAACTGCACCCCAGCGCGAATCTCAAACATCGATTCCACCAACAAATTGAAAATCAGAATCACCGCAAAGGAAAGATATAGCATATCCTTTTTCCGTATGGAAAAATACAGTGGATAGAAACAGTAGGTGAGCAGGATGATCAGTCCGGGAATGCCTACTGTGAGCAATGTCTGGAGGTACTGGTTGTGCGCGTTGAATTTATGGCCAATGAGGTTGGTGTAGTTCTTGTGGATGGCGTTCAGGCTAAGCTCGTCGGTGGCATCGCCCGTGCCCACACCCCAAGGCAGGTTCTTACGGATAATCTCCAGCGTGGACTTCCAGACCGTGAGGCGTATCTCGCTGCTGCCATGGCCGTAAGGCTTCTCCTTATGATGCTGCACTTGCGTGATGGTCTCCTGCAACCGGTTGACAGGCAGCACATCTGTACGGAAAACCAGGAACCCCAACCCGACCGTAAGCGCCAGAAACAGAGCTCCCCAAGCAAACTTGTACCGCACATGGCAAATGAAGTAGACGAACCACATGACGGTCAGAATGGCAAATACGATCAACCCGGCTTTGGACTGCAACAACACAATCACAGCCAGTAGAATGATAAGCGAAAGGATGATGGCAATCGCGCTGGGCAGGGAGAGGATTTTTTTATAATGATGTATAAAATAGAGTAACAGGAAAAACGTGAATGTGGAATACATAGCCACATAGGAGGGATGCCGCAGAAAAGAGAGCTTCATGTAATAGAATGCGCTGCTGTCGCCTGTTTTCAGCAGACGATATGTGGCAGTGCCCAACAGGATGCACGCATGCAAAATTGTAGAGAAGGCAAAGTATTTGAGAACGATACGGATTCGTCTGTTCGTGAACAATTCCGGATCGTAGGTCAGGCAGATGGGGGCCACCAGGAACCACAGGTAGCAGTCGAAGCAGCTCATGGCCCGGCCTTTGTTGAAGGACAATATCAGGCCGATAAACGGAATCAGATACAGGGACAGGAAGATGAAGAACGAAGGGACGGCTTTATGCTGTCGTATGTGCTGCCATTTCTGTCGCCAGTTCCATTCCACCACGGCATTCAGGAGCATGAGGATGGCGATGGGCAGCATGAGGAAAGTGGTCATCGGCAAGGTGACCGCCGCCAGCAGGAGCAGTGCGTAAAAGACATTAAAATGTCCGTTTTTCGTGAAAATATCCTGTAGAATCTTCCTCATTTGTTCAACAGATCAGGTCTTCGGGCTTGGGTTCGCTGCATTTGCTGCTCCATCTTCCATTCGGCGATGAGCTTGTCGTTGCCTGAGAGCAGCACGTCGGGCACACGGTGCCCGCGGAAGTCAGCCGGACGGGTATATACCGGCGCCGACAGCAGGTCATCCTGAAAGGAGTCGGAGAGGGCTGACGTGCCGTCGTTGATGACTCCCGGGATGATGCGGGCCAGCGCGTCGGTGATGGCCATGGCTGCAATCTCGCCTCCGGAAAGCACATAGTCGCCAATGCTGATGTCCTCGGTGACAAACAGTTCGCGCACACGCTCGTCCACGCCCTTGTAATGCCCGCACAGGAGCATGATGTTGTTCAGCATCGACATCTGATTGGCTTTATGCTGGTTGAAGGGCGTGCCGTCGGGAGCCATCAGGTAAATGGCGTCATACGTGCGCTGGCTCCGAAGCTCTTCGATACAGCGGGCGATGGGCTCAATCATCATGACCATACCTGCGCCCCCGCCAAACGGATAGTCGTCGGCCTTGTGGTGCTTGTCGGTGGTCCAGTCGCGGATGTTGTGCGTATGCAGCTCCAACAACTGCTTGTCCACGGCGCGTTTCAGAATCGAATTGCCGAAAACGCCGGTGAACATGTCAGGGAAAAGGGTGAGTATATCTATGCGCATGATTAACGTTTTTCGATCATCATAATACCGTCACGGAAAGGCAGCAGCATATTCCGCACGCGGTCATCCTGCTGCACATAATCGTTGAATTCCATAATAGCTTGCGTGTCGCGGTCGTGACGCAACAGTTTCTGAGTCACCTTGCCATTCCATAACACATTGTCAACCAGAATAAAACCGCCCTGTCGCACGCGTGGAAGCACTTCGTCATAATAGGAACGGTAGTCCTCCTTCTCCGCATCAATGAAGACCATATCCCATATCGGTTCCAGTGTGGGCACAATCTCTTTGGCATTTCCGATATGCAGCACGATGCGGTCACCCAGCGTCGATTGCGCCACATACTCCCGGATGCGGTCCTCATATTCGGGATTCGACTCAATGGTGTGCAACACGCCGCCGTCGGCAAGACCGGCAGCCAGACAGATGGCCGAATAGCCCGTGAACGTGCCAATCTCCAAGATGAACTTCGGACGCATCATCGTGGACAACATTGTAAGGAATTGCCCCTGCAGGTGCCCGGAACACATCCGCGGGTTGATGGTCTGCAGGTACGTCTGACGGTTCAGACGGTACAGTAAAGCATCCTCCGGGGTGGTGTGCGCCTCGCAGTATTCCTCGATGTCTTGGGCTATCAGGTCGAAAGTGGACATGCTACGACAGTTCAGCTATGGTTTTATTCACCTCCTCTTCGGTTTTGGTGAGTTTGTCACGGCATATCTTGATCAGCTTGGAGGCCTTCTTGATATTCTCGGAAAGGTCGTCCACACTGATGTCCGCATTTTCCATCTGGGTGACGATGGTCTGCAGCTGCTCGAAGGCTTCCGTATAAGTAAGTTCTTCTTTCATGGGGCTTTAATATAAAAGGCCGACGCGGACACCGGCGAAATGATACAGTTGGTTTTTCTTGATGTCGTCCGTCAGGATGGAGGCATAATCCATGTTGACCGGATTGGAGGTATAGCGGATGGAGGTTATCTGGAGCTTGTATAATGCGGTGAACATGATGGCTAACCGGTTGTTGAAACGTATGCGCAGACCGATACCCGCCTCGCCCATCGGACCCGGGTCGGAACCGTGGATGACATGAGTCACCGCCTCCGGCGCGGACTGCCTATACCATTTGAAGCTGTATCCGAGATTGAGGGCGAAGACCGGTGCCACGCGCTTGTCAATCATGATGACATTCATACCCAAATACAACGGGATGAAGGCTGTACGTTTCCAAATGTCAATGCCGGCCCCAATACCCAATTGAAAATTGTTGTTAAATTGATACCCAATAAATTGGTGTATCATCACATTTGTATTCTTGTTGACAACCACCATCCAGTCCTCAACCGTGCGGGTGTAGTCGGGTAGCTTTATCGAGCCGACTCCGCTGGAAAAGCCCAGGGAACTCATAAACACGAATCTTTTCTCCTGGCGGTCGCTCCGATGTTGTGCGTTAACAATCGGCAGCATTATACTGAACAAGCAAATAATCAATACAATACGTTTCATAATGTCGTGGCATTAAGGGTTTGGGTGATGGTGTTCTGAAGCATTTCCCGCGCAGTGGTCAGGGATGCCTCCGACCGTTCATTGCCGCTCAACATGCCGGCAACGACCCTCACACGGTCTTCACCGTCCAGCTGGCAGATATTCGTAATGGTTTGATTTTCTGTATTTTCTTTGTAAACAAGCAGATGCTGGTTCCCACGCACGGCTATCTGTGGTAGATGTGTGATGGTGACCACCTGATGGTGTTCTGCCAGCAGGCGCATCACCTCGCCGACGCGGTTGGCGGTTTCTCCCGAGATGCCAGTGTCGATTTCATCGAAGATGACCGTCGGTAGGAGACGGCTGTCGGTGATGATGGACTTCAGAGCCAGCATTACGCGCGACAGTTCGCCGCCGGAGGCCACTTTGCCAAGGTCCGCAGGCGCACTGCCACGGTTGGCAGAGAATCGGAATTCCACTCTGTCGGCACCGTTCGCCATCAGCTCGCCACTATCTGTCAGGTGGATTTCGAACTTTGCATCCGACATTCCCAGCCGCACAAGCCGGGCCTCCACGTCCGCACATAGTCTGTCCAGCACTTCCCTGCGCCGCTCGGAAAGCTGTTGGGCCAGCTTTTGTGTTGTCCCCCGCAGCTCACCAATCCGGATGGCCAGAGTGGCCAGTTGCTCCCGGTTATCCTGATAGGCCTCGCTCTCACGCTGCAGGTTGCTTAAGATGTCCAACAATCCTTGGATGTTGTCCACCTGGTATTTGTGTTCCAGCGTGTAAATGAGGTCCAGACGTTCCTGCACCCGTTCCATCTCCTGCGGGTTCACGTCCACGGCGTCGTACTTCCGGGAGATCTCGTAGGCGATGTCTTGCAACTCCGACTGGGTGCTTTCCAGCCGGTCGCACAACTCGCGGTACTCCGGCCCGATGTCGGACAAAGCGCGGCACTCGTGTAGTATCTCTTTCAGTTTCAATAGGATATTGTCACTATCCTGCTCTGAAAGCAATTGGGAAGCTTGGAACAAGTGGGCTTTGATGTCACCCGCGTGCGTGAGGGTGTTCAGTTGCTGTTCTAACAGCTCTTGTTCGTCGGACTGCAGCTGGGCATTCTCAATCTCTTGAATCGTGAAAATATGGAAATCATGTTCTAATGCAGCTTGTGCGCAGGCTTCCTTAAGACTTTTCTCCTCCAGAATCATGTTTTTCAACTCCGCGAGGGAGGATTTGTAGGATGCCAGCAGGGATTGGGTTTGGGCATACTGGTCTATGATGTCCATCTGGAAACCGGAGTCCTGCAACAGCAGGTTCTGATGCTGCGAGTGTATGTCTATAAGCTGGGAGGTCAATGCTTTGAGTGTGGTGAGGTTGACGGGCGTGTCGTTGATGAAGGCCCGTGACTTGCCATGCTCGTTGATTTCCCGTCGGATGAGGGTCGTTTCCTGATAGTCCAAATCATGCTGTTCGAAAAACGCCTGTAACCCTGGATTGTCCAGAAGGAAGACACCCTCCACGATGCACTTGCGGTTTTTGTCGTACAGCACATCCGTGTCGGCGCGGTTGCCGAGAATGAGTGCCAAGGCCCCTATGAGAATGGATTTTCCCGCACCGGTCTCACCGGTGATGACCACAAAACCTCTGTCGAAACGTATTTCGAGGGCATGTATGAGGGCGTAATTCTCAATTTTCAGGGATTGTAGCATGGGCCTTACTTGTTGGTCGCGGCATTGATGGCATCGTAACGGGAGGAGTTGGTGGGGTCAATCTGCTTCATGATGTTGACCACCTGCGTTTTCTCGCTGGGCATTCCCTCTTTGAAGATGTTGACAATCTCATCGCATTTGGAGGATGCAATGACCTTCACCATGGCCAGGCCGGATTTCTGGGCATTCACCTGCTGCAGCAGACGGAGGCTTTCCAGAATGACGGCACGTCCGGCATCGGGCGTCTCGCTCATCACATCCAGTCCGAGCCGGTGGTACTGGTAGAAGAACTCGTGCAGTTTGCTGTACTGGCTGTTGGTGAAATTCTCCATGATCCAATAGCGGTTGCTTTGTCCGTTGTCGGCCACGCTCCATCCTTTTTCCTTGGAAGTCTGGTTCAGATTCACGATGGACTGGCAGTTGGCGTAGTAGGGTGCGCCGCCGTTCTGTGAAAAACTGTCGAACTCCACGGCAAGGAACAGGTTGAGGTAATAGGCGATGAGGGAAGTGAACTGCGACAGGTTCATGTTGTCGGCATACTCCAGCGGGTCGCCTTCGGCGTAGGTGAACTGGATGTTCTTATCCTGAAAATTCAACAGGGTGGTTTTGTAACTGGCCTTATAGACCGGACGTTGGAGCAGGATGTTCATGTTACCTTCCATAACGTCGCCCGACACTTTTGTCAGCGTGATCTGCAATGCGCACTCGATGCGTTCGTTGGTCTTCAGCTTGTACTGACACCATTTGCGGTCGTGGATAAACTGGTAGAGTTTCTGCTGCAAATCGTTATAACGCTGGGTGTTGGATCCGCCGGTCACCGCGTTGGCGTTGATGGACACCTGGCACTGGAAGTCCTGGGCGAACAGTCCGCCGCAGACAAATGCGCACAACAGGATGAGAAATAGCCTTTTCATTGTCATTATTCTACTTCGTGAGTCATTATTTTATACACCAGGTTCAAGATGTCGTCGGCGATTTCGCGTTTGCTCTTCAGTTCGCTGGTTTCCGTATGGTCGCCCTTGGTCATCATCATCACCTGGTTGGTGGCGGTCTTGAAGCCTGCGCCCTTGGTCCGCAACGAGTTCAAAACGATGACATCGGCGTTTTTAGTATGCAGTTTGGTGCGGGCGTTTTCAATTTCGTTTTCCGTCTCTAAGGCGAAACCCACCAGGATCTGGTCGTCGCGCTTCTGTTTTCCGATGCTGGCCAAGATGTCCTTGGTCTTGCAAAGGTGCAGGTCCAGTCCCTCGGCGTGCTTCTTAATCTTCTCAGGGGCAGGATTTTCCGGCGTATAGTCAGCCACAGCTGCCGACATGATGCAGATGTTCTGCTCCTCCACCACATCCATGCAGGCTTGGTACATCTCGGCGGCGGTGGTCACATCACAGCGGCGGATGGCGGGATGTTGCGTCTGCAGACTCGTGGGCCCGGTGACCAGCGTGACCTCCGCGCCCTGTTCGGCGGCGGCCTCCGCTATGGAGAATCCCATGAGGCCGGAGGAGTGGTTGCCGATGAAACGGACAGGGTCGATGGGCTCGTACGTGGGTCCGGCGGTGATGAGAACTTTCTGACCGGCAAACCGCTGTTCGGCGGTAAGGTGTTGATTTACTATGGTGAAGATGCGGTCAGGCTCTTCCATTCTACCGGTGCCCGTACTGCCGCAGGCGAGGAATCCGCTCTGCGGGTCAATGATGTGGCAACCCCGCTCCTTGAGGAGGCTGATGTTGTGCTGTACGGCGGTGTTCGCGAACATCTTGTCGTTCATGGCCGGGGCGATGAAGACCGGGCATTGCAGGGCGAGCAGCAGCGTGGACAAGGCGTCGTCGGCGATGCCGTTGGCGTACTTGCCGATGATGTTGGCCGTGGCCGGCGCCACCACCATGCAGTCGGCCCAGTCGGCCAGGCTGATGTGATGGGTGTCGCGATGCTCCGTGGGGTCGAACAGGTCGGCGTACAATTTGTTCTGCGACAACGTCTCGATCGTCAGCGGCGTGACGAACTCCAGGGCGTGCCGTGTGGCCACGACCCGCACATCACAGCCGTTGCTCTTGAACAATCGGATGAGGTACAGCGACTTGTAAGCCGCAATGCCGCCCGTGATTCCGATGACGATATGTTTGCCGTTCAGCATGTTATCGGTGTTTTAGTCCACGTCGGGATCCTTGAAATAGACCTGGTTGTTCTCAAACTCGTACAATGCGATTTGCGTGGGCTTGGGAAGCTGCTCGTAGAATTTGGACAATTCGATCTGCTCGCGGTTCTCGTACACCTCCTCCAACGACTCATTCGTCGGGGAATACTGCTGGGAACTCTCCTGGAACTCCTGCTTCAGGTCGGAGGCTATCTGATCCGCCCGCTTTGACATGATGACGATGCTCTTGTAGAAATTACCCGTCTCCTTGTCATACTGTCTGATGTCTTTCGTCTTTGCAAAGAGATCGATTTTAAGTTTTTTGTAATCAGCTGCTTTCATTAAAATATTTTTTGATTTGTTAATTGTATTTCTGTAAATGTTTCTGAACGTCGGCGGCTATTTTCTCCACCTCCTTGGTGTATTTCGTTTCCCCGTAGTTCAGGGTGAGCCGGTTGCAGGCATCCAAACACGCGCGATAACGCTCGGCTTTCTTTTTCTCTACGCTCTTTCTCGCATATTCGTAATTGTTTAACACCAGATAATAAATTGCCTCCGGCATCAGTGGCGAGTAGGAATATTCATTGAAGAAGTTCTTGGCGGCAATCTGGCATGCCTCGTAATGGTCTGTGTTATAATACAGTTTTAGAATCTCCAAATTCTTGCGGGCCAGTTTCAAACGCAATGCGTCCAACATCACATTACATTCTTCCACATGTTTCGAATTGGGGTAGGCAATTAAAAATGCCTTGATTTGTTCGATGGCGTACTCGGTGTTGCTCTGGTCCAGGTTGTAGTCGGCGCTGGATTTGTTGATGGCGGAGATGCAGTAATAGAAGGCGTCCTCCGTGCGGTCACTGTTGGGATAGCGCTTCACGTAGTCGCGGAAATGGAAGGCGGCCATCGTATAGTCTGCGTTCATGTAGTAGCAATGAGCAAAAAGGAAGAGTATGGTGTCGGCGCGGGGCGTGCCTAAGGAGAGAGGGTAGAGATCCTCAAAAAGGCCGGCGGCGGAGAGGAACTGCTGGTTGTTATAATACCGCATGGCTCTCGCGTAGTTGGCCTCGAAGCTCTCGAATGTGACCTTCTTGGCACCCTTGGAGAGGCGCTCCTTTTTTGGCTTGGCAACCTTCTGCGATGGCTTCGATGTGTCCTGCACGGACAGTACCATGCACGGGTTTTCGGAGAAAATAGCCGTAAAATCCGCGGCACAAACGTCCACAGAAGCAGCCAATAGTATTATTATCAATAACTTACAACTCTTCTTAACCATAGTAAATCAAACGTTGCAAAGATACAAAATATTTCCGATGGATGTTTCATTTTTTTTATTTTTGCAACCTGAATATCCTTCAACCGGACCCCATTGTTTTAACAATTTAAGAAAGATGTCAAAAATACACCGCATATTGTTCCTGTTGGCGTTCCTCTTTTCTGTGTCAGCCCTGTTCGGCCAGCGCACCTACACGCTGCACGGCGTGGTGCTGGACACTGCCAGCCGCAGCAGGGTGGCCTTCGTCAATGTGGGCCTTTTTACGTCGGACTCTTCCCATGCGATGGTGGGAGCCGCCATCACCGACCAGAACGGGCGTTTCACCATCACGGATGCGCCGGCCGGCGAGTACCTGCTGAAACTGTCGCTGATAGGCTATGACGTGCGCACCGTGCCCGTCACCGTGGGCGGGGAGGAAGCGAATATGCGACTGCGTCCGATAGCGCTGAAGAAAGGGAGTACCACATTGGGCGAGGTCAGCATCGTGACGGAACGGCCCGTCTTCATGGTGGAAGGGGAGAAGACCATGTACAACGTGTCGGACGACCCGACCATACAGTCGGGCACCGCCTCCGATGCCCTGCAGAACACGCCGGGGGTGGAGGTGGACATCGAGGGCAACATCACGCTGCACGGAGCTTCTTCTGTGGAAATCTGGATGAACGACAAGCCTTCCAACCTCACGGAGGACAACCTCAAGAACTTTATCCGCCAGCTGCCGGCCAACGCGCTGGAACGTATCGAGGTAATCAACAATCCATCAGCCAAATACAATACGGATGCCGATGCTATTATCAACATTGTTTTAGCAGGAAACATCAAGAAAAACAGCTTTATCAGCTTCGGCGTGACGGGATCCTCCCGACCGGAAGTCAACCCGTGGGTGTCCTACGTGTGGGCTAACGAGAAGCTGTCGCTCAACTTCTACCTCAGTGGGCGATATTCGTTCCAGAACAGTGTCAGCGAATCCTACGCCACCCGCTTCAACCACGAGGGCGACACCTCCAGCAACGGTCACGGCAGCGGACAGTCTGTAACGCACAGTTTTTCAACCTCTTTTAGCTTTAACGGCAGCTACACGTTCGATACCATGAACACGCTGAGCTTCTGGGCGGGCACCTACCCGTCGTGGAGCCGTTACCACAATGTGCAGAATGTCTTCCGGAGGGAATATCTGGAGTCGGCAGGACTCTATGCCTACATCACCGACAACGCCAACCGCTCGTTTTCGGCAGGAGGCTACGGGGGCATGTGGTTCCTCCACCGCTTTGACCGCCAGGGCCACGAGCTGAAGGCGAACGTGTCCGGCAATTTCGGCCAAAACCGTTCCTATGCGGAGGAAATCCGCGACTACATGTTGCAGGATTTTATGGATTATTTTAAAAAGAAAAACAACAGTGGGCTGAATTACAGCATACGCGGCAGCCTTGACTACTCCCGTCCCTTCGCGAAGAACCATGAGTTATCGGTCGGGGTGGAGGGCAGTTTCCGCCAAAACAACGGGTTGAGCACATCGGACACGCTGATGGCGGGCTCCGATGACGTTTTCCTGTTGGATTCCCTGCGACTGAAAGACACACGCACTCAGAACGGTGGCGTCAGCGTCTTTGCCACCCTCCAGCACAAGATCGGGAATTTCACCATAAAGGAGGGTCTTCGGGTTCGTTACAACCATGAGGTTTATCAGATTTTAAACTCTCCTCAAGACAATGTCATACAAAACAAGCTGAACTTATATCCCTCCCTGCATTTGAGTTACAGGACGAAATCCATGCATAACTTCCGGCTGAGCTACACCTACCGCATCAACCAGCCGGATGCCTCCCGACTCAGCCCGTTCATCAGCTATGGGGAAGACTCGTACAGCACTGGGAACCCCGACTTGCACGCCACCCAGACGCATAATGTGGAGTTCAACTGGACCAAATTCGTGAACAAGTTCGGCAATCTCGGCCTCTCCGCCTATTTTAAGCATACTGGGCAAAAGGTGAACACGCTGACGGACGTGGCTTACAGTGACATCTACGGGCGTGTGGTCACATTCACCATGCCGGTCAATGCGGGCACCACCTTGAACACAGGAGCATCCTTCAACATGAACTACCGGCTGAAGACCTTCATGACCATCCGCTTTTACGCTAACATTTATTACGAGCACTCCGAATATCGCTTCCGAAACGAGCCTGACCCGCGCATTTTCTCCAATTTGGGCTACAGTTTCCGCCTCAACTACTGGGCGAAGCTGTGGAAGGTGCTGGAGGTGTTCGCCTCTGCCAACTACCGCTCCAAGAGCGTTTCGCTGTTCTCCACTACCCGTCCGCGCTACTCCATCGACTGCGGTCTTCGGGCCGACCTGCTGAAGCGCAAGCTCTCCCTGCATCTTAACGTGACGGACATCTTCAACTGGAACAAAACGGCCACTACGGAAAATAACCCCTACTATATGGTACGTTCGTCCACCAAGTACAACAGCCGTTTCATCAGCGCGGGCATCACGCTGAGGTTCGGAAAGATGGAATTGGAGAAAAAGGCGCAGATCAGCGGTCCGAGCGAGGAGACGGAAGTCGAAGATTAAGGGGTGTCAACCTACTGGCAGAAAACGTATTGCAGGATATTTGCACCCATCTGCAAAGCTTTGAGGCGGGTGGCTTCCGAGTCTTTGTGCACGATATAGTCCTCCCAGCCGTCGCCCAGATCGCATTCATACGTGAACAGGAAAACCATGCGTCCTTCCCAGAAGAGGGCAAATGCCTGGGGCGGTTTGTTGTCGTGCTCGTGGATCTTGGGCAGTCCGTTCGGGAATTTGTATTTCTGATGGAAAATCGGGTGGTTGAAGGGCAGTTCCACGAGGTCAAGTTCCGGGAACACCTTTTTCATCTCCTTGCGTATGAAGGTGGAGAGGCCGTAGTTGTCGTCCGCGTGCAGGAATCCGCCCGACATGAGGTATAGCCGAAGGTTGGCGGCTTCCGCGTCGCTGAAGACCACGTTGCCGTGTCCGGTCATGTGGACGAAGGGGTATTGGAAGATATCGGCGCTGCCCACTTCCACCGTGGCGGGCTTGAGGTCAAGCGACATGCCGAGGTTGATGTTGCAGAACTTGATAAGGTTGGGCAATGAGGTGGGGTTGGCGTACCAGTCGCCGCCGCCGTTGTACTTGAGCAGGGCAATCTGTTGCGCGGGGGCTGCAAGGCACAAGGCGCAGAGCATCAGTCCGAAGATATATTTTTTCATATTCAGAGTATCCAAAAAAGCCTGCAAAAGTACATAATTTTTGCAAGAGTGGGGAAGTAAAAGGGTTTGTAATGTTTGTAAAGTTTATAAAGTTTATAAGGTTAAAAGTGGGAAAGTATTAAAAGTAGAAAGGTAAGAAAGTTCAAAGTTCATCGTCATAGTTCAAAGTCCAACCCTTGACGGCCAACAGCATCTCACGTCTTAAAACACACGTTACTCATATCATTTCTTCCGCCCCGTTGTGTGCAAAAAAGTATTATTTTTGCGGCTGCAAATCTTTGGTTTGCCATTGCTAATGAACTACTGATATGGAACAAGAAATCGAACGGTGTGCGGCGTTGCTGCGTGAGGGCAAAGTGCTGCTTTATCCCACTGACACGGTGTGGGGCATCGGGTGCGACGCCACCAACGAGGAGGCTGTCGCGGCCATCTACCGCATCAAACAGCGTAATGAGAAGAAGAGCATGATCATCCTGCTGGACTCGGCGGAGCGTCTGCCCCATTATGTGGAGGAGATTCCGCTGATAGCCTGGGATCTGATCCCGCACATCTCACGTCCTACCACCTTCATCTATCCCACTGCCAAGAACCTCCCCGCCAAGCTGGTCCATGACGATGGCACTATCGCCATCCGGATTACGAGCAACGAGTTCTGCCGCAAGCTCATCCGCGCTCTCGGCAAGCCCGTCGTCTCCACCTCCGCCAACATCGCTGGTGAGCCCACTCCCAAGACTTTTGAAGACATCTCCCCGGAAGTCATCCGCCAGATGGACCATGTGGTGCCCCATGAGTTCGCCAGCTCCATAGACTACAAGCCCTCCCGTCTGATCAAATTCCTTGACGATTACAATTTCACCATCCTCAGAGACTGATTATTATGAAAAACATAGCCCTGTTTGCCGGTTCCTTTTGTCCTTTTACCAAGGGGCATGAGGACATTGTTCGGAAAGCCCTGCCGCTCTTCGACCACCTCTACATTGCCCTCGGCCACAACCACGCCAAAGAGGATATCTTTCCTGTGGAGCAGCGCCTCCAGTGGATCCGGGACCTGTACGACGGGGAAACGAAGGTGACCGTTATGGCGTATGAGGGACTTACTACGGACCTGTGTCGGCAGCTCGGGGTCAACTATCTGGTGCGGGGTGTCCGCAACGCCATCGACTTCGCCGCCGAAGAGGAGTTGCGCCGGATAAACCTGACTTTGAATCCGGATGTGGAGACCATCTTCATCCCTTCCTCTCCCGAGTGGGCCATCGTCTCCTCCTCGCTGGTGCGGGAGTTGTGGTCGCTGCACGCCGACTACTCCGCATTTCTATCCTATAAACTTCCAGAAAAGCCATAATGACCATCCAGTCAAATACATACAAGATACCGTTTCTGCTCCTCCTGTTCTGCATAGGGGTACGGGTTTTTGCGCAGCAGCCTGTGGTCATCACGGGTGAGGCTCCGTTTGCCCGCAATGAGGAGATTCGCCTGCTTGTGTTTGACGATCTGCTTAACAATATCCCCACTGTGGCGGCTCACGACAAGATTGACAAGAACGGGCGTTTCAAACTCTCGTATTCCACCACCGACATCAAGCTGGTACAGCTGGCTATCCGCACCACTAAGGCCGAGTTCTTCATCGTGCCCTTCCACAGCTATCATTTCCATATCAGTGCCGACACCCTGCTCTTCAACCTTATTAACCCGGAGACCTACGGCGGTTTCCTGCAAATTACTACGGATGAGATAGATACCGCCGACCTTAACTATAAGATTAACCGGTTTTCGCGCTATTTCAGTGGCATCACGGACCGTTACGCGTTTCGGATCACCTACGACCACGATCCGAAGGCATTCGACACTGTTTCCACCATGCTTTCCGAGCGCTTCCCGATCCGGTATAATCCGGAAAATTTTTACGAATCTTATATTTACTACACGTATGGGCTGCTGGAAATCATGCTCGACCGCAGAACCATCTATTCCAAATATTTCGACCACGATAAGGTGCTTTACAATAACCCTGCCTACATGGCGTTGTTCAACCAGTTTTATGGGAACTACCTGTACAATTCTCCCCGTATCTCTAAGGAATTGCTGGCCCGCACCATCAACGAGCAGCCCGATTACCTGACCCTTTTCAACGAGGTGGGCCGGGACCCTCAGCTGGTGAACGAGCGCATCCGCGAGCTGGCCATCATCCGCAATCTGGACCAGTGGATGGACAACGAGGAGTTTGACAGGGGAAACATCATCAAGTTGCTGCAATACATCCAGGTTTCCACGCATTTTCCTGAACATCAGCCTTTTATCACTCACGCTCTTGAACGCGCCCTGCCTCCGGCGCAGAAAACGGACATTCCCGTGTTTGAGAATGAAAAAGGCAGACATGTCCGTTTAAACCAATTGGGTGACAAACCTATCTACGTGCAGTTTTTGCAGTCTGACTGCATTGATTGTATCCGGGAGATGGTGTTATTAAACGAGTTTTATCAGAATTTTCAGGACAGAATCCAATTTGTGAGCATCTGTGCAGACCCTGGGCGCAAAACGTACGAGCAGTTCTACAAGACCTACGGCGGGATAGTGGCATGGCCGATCCTGCATTTCAACGGCAACTACGATTGGATGATGCGCATGGGTGTGGAAACGTTGCCCGACTATATGATTTTGGGAGCTGATGGGCGGATCCTTAACCGTTACGCGCCCTCTCCCGACAACGGGCTGATCCAATATTTGAATGCCCATTTCCCAAAAGAAGAACAGGAATTAGAAAATCCACTTTTTATTAATCGCAAACAATAAATACACCATTATGAAAAATAGAATCCTTGCAGCCCTCTGTGTGCTGGCGTTCTGCTTGCCGGTCATCGCCCAGAATGACGATAATGCCAATCCCAAGCATCTGGCCAAAATACCCGCCATCGATATCCAGACCTTGGACGGGCAGGTTTTCAACACCGCCAACATCCAAAATGACGGCAAACCGGTCATCATCAGCCTGTGGGCCACTTGGTGCAGACCTTGCGTCAACGAGCTGATGGCTATTGCCGACGAATATGAGGACTGGGTGGAGGAAACTGGCGTCAAGTTGTACGCCATCTCCATTGACGACTCGAAGACTTCCGCACGCGTGGCACCGTTCGTCAACGGGCGGGGCTGGGACTACACCGTTCTGCTGGACGTGAACTCCGACTTCAAGCGTGCCATGAATGTGAACGACGTGCCTTATCTCTGTATCCTCAACGGCAACGGCGAGATTGTGTGGCAACACACCTCTTACGCGGCAGGCGGGGAAGAGGAAGTCTATGAAATCATCAAGAAAATGGTCGGGAAATAATCTGACATTACAAGATTCCTGAGTATGATAAAACATCTATCTCTAATTATTTCGGTTATACTGCTGTTTTCGCTGTCGTCGCTCCAAGGTCAGCACCAGTTGGGCAACAGCCGTATCAGTGGCGATTTCGGTTTCAACGGTATGTATTATATGCCGGACTCCCTCATCGGAGCGGAAAAGGTTGACTCCAAAGTGCGGGCCAACGCCTTCATCAACCTGCTTTACTCGAATGGCGGCTTCTCTGCCGGCGTGCGCTATGAGTATTATCAGTTTCCGCTGATTGATTTCGAGAAAATCCAATACCAGGGCCAGGGAGTGCGCTATTTTTTCGCCGATTATAAAAACAAGTTCATTCAGGTCACCGCCGGCAACTTCTACGAGCAGTTCGGCAACGGGCTCGCGCTGAGGGCGTACGAGGACCGGCAGTTGGGTATTGACAACAGTCTGTTGGGCGCCCGCGTGAAGGTGACTCCGTATAAGGGCATCACGGTCAAGGGGGTGTGGGGCATCGAGCGGTTTAATTTCGAAAGCTATTTGGGTCGGCGCGACTTCGTGCGGGGCCTTGACGGTGAAATCGCTCTGAGCGAGCTTATCCCCAAGATGCAGGAGAAGGGTTTCACCACGAACATCGGGGCCTCTTTCGTGAGCAAGTTCGAGAAGGCCGACGAAGCCATCATCGGCACGCTGTATCCCGGCACCGACAGCACTTGCACAGGTGAGATTCCTGCCGACAAGATTCCGCAGAACATCCCGATATGGGCCACGAGACTGAATTTCGGATACAAAGGTTTCCGTTTTGATGCCGAGTTCGCCCAGAAGATGCAGGATCCGAACGTTTCCAATGACTTCATCTATAAGAAAGGCGAAGCTCTCTTCCTTTCGGCCACCTACTCCATGAAAGGCTTCGGCGTGGCGGCCTCGTTCATCCGTTCCGATAACATGGATTTCCGTTCGCAGCGTATGGTCCAGCAGAACAGCTGGCTGAATATCAATAATATCCCAGCCATCAACCGACAATATTCGTATCAGCTAATCAGCGATTACGGCTTCGCCAGCCAACCCAACAGCCAAATCGGCGTACAGCTTCAAGTTAACTACAAGATACCCAAGAAAACAAAATTGGGCGGCAAGTACGGCACCGACCTGACGTTCAATTTCTCCCGTTTCCACAACACCGACCAGCAGCCGGTGGCACTCGCCATCGAAAATGGTACGGCACGCGGCACCGAAGGCTACACCTCGTCCTTCTTCAAATTCGGTCCCGACCTTCTCTATCAGGACATCGGACTGGAAATCAGCCATCGGTTCACCAAATCCTGGAAATGGACGCTGGCCTACAATTTCATCTCCTACAATCTTGAAATCCTGCAAGGCCATGAAGGCATGATGCGTGGGCATCTGGTGGCTTCCGATCTCCAATGGAAGATCACATCCAAGCACGCTCTGCATCTGGATCTCCAGCATTTATACACCAAGGATGACGACGGCAGTCATATCTATGGTATGCTGGAATATTCCATCAGTCCGAAATGGTTCATCTCTATCGGTGACGACTGGAATTACGGCAATCCGGATCCGTCCCGTCGGCTGCATTATTTCAATGTCGCCGGAGCCTTTGTGTGGAACACCACCCGCATTGCGCTCAACTTCGGAAAGACCCAGGAGGGTATCCTCTGCATTGGAGGTGTCTGCCGTGCAGTACCTGCCTCCTACGGGGTAGGTCTTTCCATCACCACATCCTTTTAACCTCATACCATAAATTATATATTGTAAAAATGGAAAAAATGAGAAACATCATCATAGTATTGTTCATCGCGGCGGGCCTTATGTCCGCATGCGACCGCGTTGAAGGCCCATACATCATCCCAAGCGAAGTGGAGGAGGTGACGGTGGAGTTTCCTCCGTTGGACCCCAGTAGTGTCTTCCGCAAACTTTTGATTGAAGAATATACCGGCCACTATTGTCCGAACTGTCCGGACGGCCATGATGAGCTGGACCGTCTGCACGGCATTTTTCAGGATACTCTGGTCGTCGTCGGCATCCATGCCGGCGCACTGGCCGTGCCACACCCCACGGATGCCAATTTTGCCTACGACTTCCGTACCAATGTCGGAAACGAGTTGCGCAGCTTTTTCAACATTGACGGCATCCCCGTGGCCATCATCAATCGGAAACCGAACATTGTCTCGCCGGCACGCTGGCAATCCAAACTGGAGGCTGAAGACCGTACCCCGATGGCTGCCATCCAGCTCGTCAACCAGTACGATGCCTCCGGTATGCTGAAAGTCAATGCCAAGGTCACCATGCTGCAAGACTATCCGAATGCTCTCCGGTTTTCATTGTTCCTCATTGAGGACAACATCATAAAGCCGCAGCTCAAACATTCGGAGACCATTCTGGATTACACCCACAACCATGTGCTCCGTGCGGGATTGAACGGCACCTTTGGAGATTTGCTGACGGGCGACGGCATCTTGCAGAAAGATTCTGCCTACACCTATGGCCGTTCCATCACCTTTGCCGGTCACGATTGGAATCCCGACAATTGTTCTGTGGTAGCCATCCTGTACTATAAGGACGAAATTAAAGGCGAAGTACTTCAGGTGGAGCAACTTCCTGTAAGATAGATTTTTATTTTAAAACAAAAAACAACCATAACTATATGAAGATTGTAGCTGTAGAACCTATCGGCATCAGCGATGAGCGGGCCACTAATATTGCGTCTGATTTGGCCGCCAAAGGCCACGAGTTCATCTGCTACCGCGACCGCCGAGAGGATGCTGCCACCCTCGTCGAGCGAATGAAAGATGCGGATGAGGTGATTGTTTCCAACATCAAAATCGGGAGCGACATATTGTCCCAGTGTCCCAAATTGAAGAAACTCAACGTCGCCTTCACGGGGCTGGACCATATTGACCTGGCCTACTGCCGTGAGCACGCCATCGAGGTCGTGAATGCCTCGGGCTATGCCACGGAAGGTGTCGCCGAGTTGGCTATCGGGCTGATGTTGGATGTCTATCGGCGCATCACCGCGTTGGATGCGGACACCCGTAAGGGAGGCACGCGCAACAACTTCTTGGGTCGCGAGCTGCGTGGCAAGCGTGTGGGCATCGTGGGTACGGGTGCTATCGGACAGCGTACGGCACAGCTGCTCATAGCTTTCGGCTGTGAGGTCGTAGCCTGGAGCCGCTCCGAATATGATGATGTGGTAGCGCATGGTGTCGTATATCTTCCCTTGGAGGAGCTGATGAAGACCTGTGACATCATCACCCTGCACGTGCCGCTGACAGCGGAAACGCATCATCTCATCAGCCGTGAGCTGCTGCAGATGTGCAAGTCCACGGCGGTCATCATCAACACCGCCCGCGGCAACGTGGTGGACATGGACGCATTGGCCGACATGCTGAAAGCGGGCCTCCTTGGTGGCGCCGGCATCGACGTGTATGAGAAGGAGCCGCCCTTGGCCGAAGACCATCCCCTTTTCAGCGCCCCCAACTGCGTGCTCGTGCCTCATGTGGGATATGCCACTCGCGAGGCCTTCGACGACCGTATCGACATTGTACTCAGTCACATATAAAACACCCATTTCTACATGTTCCAACGAATCATCAACGCCTGCGTCCGAGTGGTGCAACGCTATCTGCCGGAGCCTTTCATTTTTGCCATACTGCTCACCTTCCTCGCCGCCCTGTTGGCGATGCCCATCTGTCATCAGACTCCGATTGAGGTGATGGAGCATTGGGGCAACGGTGTATGGGGGTTGCTGGCCTTCGCCATGCAGATGGCGTTGGTGCTGGTCTGCGGCTCCACGCTGGCTGCCGCTCCCGTCATCAAGAAGGGCATCAGCCGTCTGGCGGGCATTCCCAAGACCCCTGCCGGCGCCATCGCCTTGGTGACTGGCGTGTCGGCTGTGGCCTGCTGGCTCAACTGGGGATTCGGTCTGATTGTGGGTGTGATCTTTGCCAAGGAGATTGCCCGTAAGCTGTCGGGTGTGGACTACCGTCTGCTCATTGCCTCGGCTTATAGTGGTTTCGTTGTATGGCACGCGGGTCTGTCGGGCTCCATCCCGCTGACGATGGCCACGCCGGGCGAGGCGCTGACCAAGGCCACCAATGGCATCCTCACCGAGCCCGTGCCGGTGACGCAGACCATCCTGGATCCGCACAACCTCGTCATGGTGGCACTCACCATCGCCGCCATCGTGGTCGTGAACGCGCTCATGCATCCGCATCCCGAAAAAGTGGTTGCCATTGACCCTGCCCTGCTGGCAGAAGAGCAACCCCAGCCGGACATTATCCCCTCCACACCTGCTGAGAAGTTGGAGAATAGCCGTGTTTTGAACTGGTTGGTGGCTCTTTTGGGGCTTGGATATCTTATCATTAAAATCGGCTTTCGGGGTGGTGCGTTGGATCTCAACTCCGTCATCATGCTTTTCTTGTTTGTGGGTGTCATCCTGCACGGCACGCCGTTGGCGTACGTGAGAGCCTTCACCAAGGCAGCCTCCGGCGCAGCGGGCATTATCCTGCAATTTCCCTTTTATGCCGGCATCATGGGCATCATCACGGGCATCGGGCACTCGGGCATCTGCTTCGGAACGGTCATCAGCAACGCCTGCATCTCGATATCCAATCCCACCACCTATCCGCTGCTCACTTTCCTGTGTGCCGCCGTACTCAACATGTTCGTTCCCTCCGGGGGCGGGCATTGGGCCATCCAGGCACCCATCATGTTCGCCGCCGGCGCCAACTTGGGTGTGGACCCGGGCCTCACGGGAACCGCCATCGCGTGGGGCGATGCGTGGACCAACCTCATCCAGCCATTCTGGGCCATTCCCGCCTTGGCCATCGCCAAGCTCAACGCCAAAGACATCATGGGTTTCTGCCTTATCGACCTGGTGGTGAGCGGCCTCATTATCTGTGGAGGTCTTTTAGTTTGGGCATTATAATGATTTTACAATATTAATATAACATCGAATAAAACACGTATGAAACCTTTTCTCACCCTCTTGTTTCTTGCGACCATCAGCATAGCCGTCGCACAAACGGATATTGATCCCATGACTGAAGGCATGGAATGCACCTCCATCACCATCGGCAAGAAAGCCTCCGCCGACGGTTCTGTCATGACTTCTCACACCGATGACAGTCATCGTTCGCGTACCAATATTATGGTGGAGCCGGCCATGGACCACCAGCCGGGCGAGACCGAAGGCATGTACTGGCGCCGCTGGGCCAAGAAGGTGCCCGGCCAGATGGCCCGTTACGAGAATATCCTGATTGGCGAGATTCCGCAGGTGGCGCACACCTACCAGTTCCTGAACACCGCCTATCCCTGCGTCAACGAGAAACAGTTGGCCATCGGGGAGTCCACCTTTGGCGGGCGGTCGGAGCTGAAATCCGACAGCGGGCTTATTGAGTGCCAGACTCTTTGTCGTCTGATGGTGCAGCGTTGCACCACCGCCCGCCAGGCCATCCGCATGGCTGGCGAGCTGCTCAAGGAGTACGGTTGGCGCGATGCGGGCGAGTGCCTTACCATCGCCGACAAGAACGAAGTGTGGCATCTGGAGATCCTCGGCCCCGGTAAGGACAAGCGCGGGGCTGTGTGGGCTGCCCAGCGCGTGCCCGACGACCATGTGGCCGTCAACGCCAACGCTTCCACCATCCGTGAAATCAACTTGAAGGACAAGGACTATTTCATGGCCTCCGACAACGTCTATTCTTTGGCCAAGGAGAACGGCTGGTGGGACGGCAAATCAACGTTCCAGTTCGCCTACGCCTATGCGCCGCAGACGCGTACGATGATCGCCTGCCGCCGTAGAGAATGGCGCGTCTTCGACCTGCTGGCCCCTTCCCTCAAGCTGGACCCCAACGCCGAGAACTACCCCTTCTCTGTGAAACCCGACACATTGGTGACTCTTGAAAAGATGATGAGTGTTTTCAAAGACTATTACGAGGGCACGCCTTACGATATGCGCAAGACCTTGACCGTGGCCAACAAAGAGGGCAAGCAGGTGATCTCGCCCATGGCCAATCCCTTCATGAAGGCTGATGAACTGAAGCTGCACCGTATCAACGGCGGCTGGAACGAGCTGGGCGAGCGCAATATAGCTGTCCACTTCACCGTTTACGGCACCATCATCCAATGTCGTGCCGATCTGCCCGATGAGGTGGGAGCGCTCTGCTGGTTTGCCCTTGACAATGTGGCCTCGTCCATCTATGTGCCCATCTATGCCAACGTTACCGACTTGCCCACCACCTATAAGACCGACGGCCGCATGACCGGCTTCAGCAAAGAGGCCGCTTGGTGGGGTTTCAACCGTGTGGGCAGCCTGGCCTGCCAGCGTTGGGGCGACATGCACGTTGTCATTGACAAGACCTGGGAACCTCTTGAGAAACAATTTATTGACGAGCATAAAGATGTTGAGCAGAAAGCGTTGCAGCTGTTGAAAAGTGGCAATCGTCAGGAGGCCCTCCGCACGCTGACAGATTTCACCAACCGCTGCGGCAATACCGCTGTGGAGACCGCCTGGAAACTCGGTGACCGTATCTGGACCGACTTTGATGGGATGTGGTAGTTTTTCGCTATCTTTGCAGCATAAAAAACAGAAAGGACCATGCAGCAGATTACGGCTAACGAAGAGCAATTGACGGGGGTTGCGCAAGCCATCCTGGAGGCCTACCCGCAGGAGCGGGTGTTCGGCTTTTATGGGGAAATGGGCACGGGCAAGACCACGCTTATCAAGGAGTTGTGTCGTGTGCTTGGCGTGCACGACATCACCTCGTCTCCCACGTTCGCCATCGTGAACGAGTATTGGGCTGAGTCTGGAATGCCAGTCTATCATTTTGATTTTTACCGTATTGATGAGCCTGCAGATGCCACCCGAATCGGATTCGAGGAGTATCTGTGCAGTGGCTCATACTGTTTCATTGAATGGACGGAGAAGGTGGAAGACATCCTTCAAGGGGATTTTATCCCGATACATATCGAGCGGGTGGACGATACCAACCGTCGTTTTATTTTTTAGTGTTGTAAAACAATCACCGATGGGTTCAAACATGTTAACCGTTGAGGAAGCCATTCCAGTGCTGCAGGAGCAGCGGGCGGTGGTGTCGGAGATTGCCCCTCCGATGACGGTGGCTTTCTTGGTGGATGAGGAACCCATGGGCGATTTTGCGTGGCTCACCCCCAACGCAGTGAAAACCTTGGTTGACAATCAGGTGAGGGTTTATATGCAACGGGGCTTTGCGCGCCACTCCCTCTATTCGGACATGGATTACGCCGATGTGGGGGCGGAGTTTGAAGATGAATTTGTGCGGTTGGCTTCCCTGTCGGGATTGCTGGTCAAGTTCATGCCGTTCACCGTGGAGCAGGTACGGCAGATGCGTGTGGGACAGGTGGTGTTCTCCACCCAGCCGCCCGCGCAGATCACGCGCCAGATGATAGAGGAACTCAACCGGAAACGAGTCTCCGCGCTGGCGATGAACCTGATCACAGATGCCAATGGTACCAGCATGACGGATCGGATATTGACGGAAACGCTGTCCGAACCGGCGGTTGGCATCGCCCTGTCCGGGTTCATCCTGCCGTTGGTGCTGGACATCCTGCTCAACCCGCACTTCCGTTTTGCTCTGCAGCGCACTCCGGCCCTGATGCAGAGCGTCTATTGCTATGGCGGTTTTCTCTGCAATCGCGACATGGCCGAACTGCTCGACCTTCCCTGGCGTGACATTGTGTCGTTGTGCTGGGATTTGAATTAGGAGCAATTAACACAATTAATAATTAACAGTTAACAATTAATAGTTATAAGGCAACTCGGCAGCCCCCATCCCTTGTCCCTGTCACTATTAACTATTAACTATTAACTATTAACTGACTGCTGTCCCCTGACTACTTCTTTATCGGCAAATAAATCACAAACGTGCTGCCCTTTCCTTCTTCGCTCTGCACCAGGATTTTGCCTTTGTGCAAGGAGACGATTTTCTTCACGTAGCCCAAGCCGAGGCCGTAGCCTTTCACGTTGTGTACGTTGCCCTTGGGCACGCGGTAGAAGTTGTCGAAGATGTTGGCGATGGCTTTCTTCGGGATGCCGATGCCCTTGTCGGTCACCGACAGCAGGAAGTATTTGTCGTTCGACTGCGTGTTGATGAGGATTTCCGGCGCTCCCTGCGAGTATTTGATGCCGTTTTCCACCAGGTTGACAATCACGTTGGCCAGATGTGAGCGGTCGCCGAAGATCTTGTACGTGTCGGCGTTCAGGGCCAGGGAGAGCGTGCCGTTGGTGGATTTGATCTGCAGGGCGATGCTGTCCGACACCTTGTGGATGAGCTCGTGCATATCCAGCAATTCGATGTTCATCTTCACCTGGCCTTTCTTTAATTGGGCAATCTGCAAGATGTTGTTAACCATGTTCTTGAGACGGTCGTTCTCGTCACGGATGATGGAGACGTAGCTCTCCAGGATGTCGGCGTCGTTGCGCATGACGGGGTCGGTAAGCGCTTCGCAGGCCAGTGAGATGGTGGAGATGGGGGTCTTGAACTCGTGCGTCATATTGTTGACGAACTCGTTGGTGACCTCCGACAGCTTTTTCTGGCGGTACAGGGAGAACAGGGCGGTGAAGGAGATGGTGAAGCAGATGATCAGGAAGATGAGGATGAGGCCCACGATGGTGCTCATGCGCTGGAGGAAGATGCCGCGCTCGGCGGGGAAGAAGAGGATGATGTAGTGCGGCGAGCTGACCTTCTCGTTGTATTTCAGACGGAAGACGTACTCGCTCTTGAGCATCTGCTCGGGTTGTGTGAATTCGGGCGCGATGACAAAGTCGGTGGTGAAGGCGTTGTAGAGGGCGAAGTCGAACTTGGCGGTGATGTTCTCGGCGGCCAGGGCGTCGGTGATGACCTCGTGGAGGTATTCGGTGTTCAGCAGGGCGATGGTGTTGCTGTCCAGCTGGATGAGTTTGGCATCGCGGTCATTGTTGATCAGCAGCGTGGTGGATTTGCTGTTCTTGGGCGACCAGGGGTCGTTGTTGACAGGGAAGAGCTGCCGGTACGCCTGGCTGAAGTACTCCGTGTCGCTTTCCATGATTCTTGAGTTGTTTTCCTTGACGAAAATGACCGACTTGATGACGCCGATGGGCTGGTTAGTGGTGGTGTCGAGCAGGAATTTACGGGTGTGCATGGAGGAGACTACCCCGGTGGTGTCGGCGGCAGTGAGTTTTCCTACGGCTTCCGCCATGGCCACGGTGTCGTTGAGGATGGTGGCGTCGATCTGGTTGATGATGGCGTCGCCGGCGGTCAGCACCTCGTTGACGAAAATGCTTCGCTGCACCTTCTCCGCTTCCGTGTAGAGCTTGAAGATGGACAGAATCAGCGGGATGGAGGTGATGCCGACGATGAAGAACAGGGCTACGATGATGCGTTTTTTCATAAAGATGGATTAAACGAGGTGTTCCAAAAATGTGAGCGTGTCTTCCATAGGAGTGGTTTGCATGGGCGGTTTGTTTGTGTAACAGGTGTAATGGACCACGGCTACCGGCGGGAAGTCGCCGTCGCTTTCTCGGAAGAGGAAGGCACCGGCATCCAGGTAAGGTTGTCGGCCCATCAGATGGATGGCCTTCTGATACTCCAGATGGTTGAGGAAGCGGTTGTGGGTGGTGAGGGGAATGCTGGCCTCCTGCAGTTGTTGGAAGAGGGGTTGGAAGTCATACCTTTGTGGTACAACCAGTTTCCGGATGGCTTCCGGTCCCCGCCCGAAATAGGTGCAGATGCCGCGGGCAATCTGTCGCAGGGTGTGGTCGTCTTCCTTACCGGTGATGATTTGCGTTTTTCCCTTTCGGATGCGGAGTAGATGCGGTTTACCATTAAAATATTGGTCAAAAGTGTCAAGTTGGGCTGGCTCTACATCGGCGATGAAAGCGTCCGCATCGGTAATTTTGTCTGTGAAACGGATGCGTTCCGCCCAGGCGTGCTCCGTTTCGGTCAGCATCTGGACGATGATGGGCAGCAGGAAGTTGTCGTCAGGGGCTTGGCGGCATTGGAGACGATGTCCGGCGAGCAGGATGTGCAAGAGATCGGGGAAGGCCTGCAGCGGCATGTCGCCGGCTGGCAGGAGGGCGATGGTCTGTGGGGTGGGATAGGGTAGTGCTGGGTGTTTCTCCAACAGCATGCGGATGGCATCTTCTTCCAACAGCAGGGCAATGTCTTGTATCGCCTGCTCACAGCATGATGGCGTGAACCAGGGATTGCGCTGGTATTGTAAGCGGATAGCCTCTCCGAACCGTTGGCGGACAATGTCCGGCTGCCGGAGCTGTTGGCCCAGCCGGAGAAAGGGACGTATATGTGCTTCAGCTGAGATCATGAGCGCACAGCATCACAGGCTTCCCGTACGATACGGCGGATTTCTTCCTCGGGAAACTCTTTGATGAATCCTTGCTGCTCGAAGAGGCGGGCCAAGGTGTGCGTCTCGTCGATGTCGTGCTTGGCGATGTCATAGACCTCCTGCCATGTGCGCGTCTTGCGGGCCACGCCGTCGTGGATGGCCTGCATGGCCACATCGGCAGCCACCGTCGGGAAGAGGTCGCTGTCCATCATGGTGGGCATGATGTGCTCGGTGGTAAGACCTTGGCGTTCAGCGAAGTCGGCGATGGAATGGGCGGCGCGGATGGCCATGCTGTCCGTGATCTTGCGGGCGGAGACCAGCAGCGTGCCCTTGAGGATGGAGGGGAAGCATACGGAGTTGTTGACCTGGTTGGGGAAGTCGCCGCGCCCGGTGGCCACGATGTAGGCACCGGCCTCCTTGGCCTTGTAGGGATATATTTCCGGCACGGGGTTGGCGCAGACGAAGACGATGGACTTGTCGGCCATGAGGGAGATCCATTCCGGCTTGATGGTGTCGGGGCCCGGTTTGGAGAGGGCGATCAGCACATCGGCATCCTTGAAGGCTTCTTCGTGAGTTTCAATATGTTGCGGGTTGGTGGAGAGGCACAGTTCCCATTTGCGGTAGAAGCGTTTGTCGTCGCGGTATTGGGTGCGTTCGGAGTGGAGTGTGCCTTTGGTGTCGAAGATGATGATGTTTTCAGGTTTCACGCCGTCGGTGATCATCAGGCGGGCGATGGTGGTGTTGGCGGCGCCGGCGCCATAGAGCACGGCCTTGATGTCGGACATCTTCTTGCCGGTGATTTTCAGCGCGTTGATGAGGCCGGCCAGCGTCACGCAGGCGGTGCCTTGCGCGTCATCGTGCCACACGGGGATGTCGCATGCCTCGCGCAGCGTGTCCAGCACGCGGTAGCAGTTGGGCTGCGAGATGTCCTCCAGGTTGATGGCGCCGAAACTGTGCTGCACCATCTTCACGAACTCGATGAGCTTGTCGGCCTGGTGCTCGCCGTTCTCGTCACGGCTGTCGATGCAGAGGGGCACGGAGTCCACGCCGCCGAGATATTTCATCAGCATGGCCTTGCCCTCCATGACGCCCAGGCCGCCGGGAGGGGTGCAGTCGCCGTCGCCCAGCACGCGCGTGCTGTCGCTGACGACGGCCACCAGATTGGATCGGTTGCTGAGCTCGAAGGAGCGGTCGTTGTCGTCACGGATAGTGGTGGACACGGCTGACACGCCGGGCGTGTACCACACGTTGAACCAGTTGAAGCCGTAGATGGGCGCTTTGGGCAGCGTCTGCATCTTGCCTCCGTAAAATTGATGGGCGGCAATGGATATTTTTTTGTAAAACAGCGTCTTGGCCTTGGCAATCTGCTCTTCAGTGAAATCGTTCGGAAACAGTTCCTCGATGTGGTCTAATGTTTGGATATCGTTCATTGGAATCATTTTTTATGAGGATGCAAAAATACAAAAAAAGAAACGTTTTTATTAAGAAAATGATGTTTACAATTCTCTTTCCGATGCGGGAAACGCCCCTATAATTTTTCCTACATTTGCCCGTTTATTATAATCTAAAATAAAAGTAGCCTGATATATGAAACCTTTTAGAATTTTAGCCTTCGCGTTTCTTCTGGGATGCTGGATGCCGCTGGCCGGATGGGCCCAGCGCACGGAGAATTACAAATCCCCGCAGTACGAGTACAAGGTGGCTATGGATCTTTTCCAGAACGAGAAATACGGTTCCGCGCAGCAGTATTTCAAGTACGTCTTTGAGAAAACGGATGATATGCAGCAGGACCTCAAGACCAACTCCTTCTTCTACATGGGTATCTGCGCCGCCAAGCTCGACAACCCCGACGCCGCATACCTGTTGCAGTCGTTCATCGACCGCTATCCGGTGCATTCCAATGTGAACGAGGCCCATTTCTATTTGGGCCGTTATTATTTCAGCCGTAAGCTCTGGAAAAAGGCCATTCCGCATTTCGAGGAGATTATGGACAACGAGATCCAGCCGGAGAACCGGGCGGAGTACTGCTTCAAAAGAGGGTATTGCTATTTCATGCTTAACGACTACGACAAGGCGAAGTTCTATCTCAACCAGGCCCGTGAGGAGTCGGGACCGTATCAGAAGCACGCCATCTACTATATGGCCTATCTGGCCTACCAGAACGGACATTATGAGGCAGCGTTGGAGGATTTTCTCCTGCTGAAGGATGATCCGGAATACAAGGAGGATGTGCGCCAGTATCTGACGCAGATTTATTTTAAGGAAGGCCAGTACGAGAAGGTGTTGGAGACGGCACCGACGCTCACTGATTCCAAAGATCCCGCCCAGCTGCAGGCACTCCGCTGCGTGGCCATCTCGCAATATAACCTCAACCAGTACGAGCAGGCCGCCGACAATTTCGACAAGCTGCTGGCTGCCGACAAGATCACCCTTGACAGCAACGACTATTTCGCCGCCGGTTTCACCTACTACCGCGCCCAGGCGTACGACAAGGCCATCGAGAATTTCTCCAAGGCCATCAACCCCAAGAATCCCACGGCCACCACGCAGAATTGCTACTATCTGCTTGGCGACTGCTACCGCCGGACCAACCAGAACAACCTGGCCATCCAGAGTTTCAAGGAGGCGAGCAAATACGATTTCAATGCCGACATAAAGGAGGATGCTCTTTACAACTATGCCAAACTCCAGTGCCAGACTTCCACCAGTCCGTTCAACAACGGCATCCAGGCCCTGCAGGAGTATATGAACACCTACCCGCACTCCTCCCGCAGCGAGGAGGTGTCGGCCTACCTTTCCAAACTATATCTTTCCACCAAAAACTATCAGACGGCCATTGCCTCCATTGAGAAACTGAGCAACAAGACTCCGGCGATTCTGAAGGCCTACCAGCGCTGCACCTATTTCCGCGCACTGGAGCTTATCAACAACCGCAGCCACAAAGAGGCCTTACAGACCTTGACGAAAACCTTGTCTGCACCAGTGGACAAGGATATGAACCTGAGCGCGATGTACTGGAAAGGGGAGACCCAGTACCGAAACGAACAGTACTCCGACGCTTACTATACGCTGCAGAACTACCAGCGTTCCGCCAACGCCTCTTCCAATGAATTCTATCGCCAGTCCTACTATACGCTGGGTTATGCGTCGCTGAAAATCAAGCGTTACCGCGACGCCGCCCGTTATTTCAAGGAGTTCTTGAACGGCAACCCGTCAGATGCAGCGGAAAAAGCCGATGCCACCGCACGGCTGGCCGACTGCTACTTCATGCAGCAGGACCTCAACTCCGCCATCCAGTATTACACCCAGTGTGAGAATCTGGGCCAGTCCAATGCCGACTACGCCATCTACCAGCTGGCGAAATGCTACGGATACCAGAAGAACAACTCGAAGAAAATCGCCGCCCTGAACCGCTTGACGGACAACTATTCCCAGTCGGCCTACCTGGACGATGCGGAATACGACCTGGCGGTCACGTACCACACGCGCAACGACTACGCACAGGCTATCGCCGCCTACAAGGACTTCATCGCCCGCCACCCGAAGAGCAAATACGTGCGGCAGGCGCACACCCGTCTGGCCCAGGCCTACCTGAACAGCGATGACGTGCCGATGGCCATCTCCACGTACAAGTATGTGGTGGAGACCTATCCCGGCTCGCAGGAGGCCAAGGATGCGTTGGCCAACCTGGAGAACATCTACACCGAGGAGGGCAACACCAGCGAGTTCTTCGATTATGTGCGCACCAAGAACATGAACATCACCGCCGACCGGCAGGATTCCATCGCCTTCCGTGCGGTGGAGAGCAAATACAACCGGGGCGACTGCGAAGCCTCGATACGGAGCTGCGGCGACTATCTGCGCCAGTTCCCGAACGGCTCGTTTGTGGCCAAGGCCCGCTTCTATCGCGCTGAGTGCGAGTACGGACAGCGCCGCTACTCGGAGGCCCTCGCCGACTATGAGGCTATCATCAAGAATTTCAAGACCGAATACAATGTGACGGCTCTGCACAAATCAGCCTCCATTCTCTACAACAACAAAGAATATGCCCGCGCCTTGAATTATTTCAACAAGCTGATAGAGAGCACGTCGGACGAAGATGAGCTTGTCTTTGCCAACAACGGGGTGATGCATTGCGCATATTTCCTGAAGGAGTACCCCAAGGCACTGAACGCCGCCGCCAACATTGTCAGCAGCAACCAGACGGACGCCGACCTGATGAACGAGGCACTGCTCATCGCCGGCAATTCCGCCAAGTACAACGGCGAGTATGCCAAGGCCAAGGATTATTATAGCCGACTGGTGAAGCGCGGCAGCAACGACCTCTGCGCCGAGGCCGCCTACCATCTGGCCGACATCGCGCTCAACCAGGAGAACGATCCGTCCGCCTGCGAGACCCGAATTCGAGCCATCCTCGGCAGCGACTATTCCTCCGAGTACTGGTATGCAAAAACATTCATCCTCTATGGCGACCTCTACAAAGCCAAAGGCAATTATTTCCAGGCCCGTCATACGTACCAGAGTATTGTCGATAATTACGAGGGCGACGAGCTGGTCAACCTGGCCAAGGCCCGTATCGCCGAGTTGGATGCGTTGGAAAACAATCAGGAATAATTTTTAAAGTCGGATGATTATGAGATACAATAATAATATAAGACGAATGGCCGTGGTGGCCGTATTATGTTGCTGTGCCTTCGGAATGAGCGCCCAGGTGGTGGATTCCGCGCATCTGCTGATACAGTATGTCCCCAAATTGATCAACTCCAACAAAATCAACCGTTCCGCCATCATTGTGGACACCATGCAGGAGGAGGTGAAATACACCTATTCGGTCAGTCCGCAGAAGCCGGAGGTCACGTTCAACGCCGCCGAGATGAAGGTGACCAAGCTGAATCCCGAAATCAGCGAGCTATATTACCGGAATTATATAAAGCTCGGCTTCGGCTATCCCATCACGCCGCTGGCGGAGCTGTCGATGCACAACTGCCGGAACCGCAAGTTCTCCTACGGCTTGAACTTCCATCATTTCTCGTCGTGGGCGGAACCGATAGGCAAAGTGCAGAAGCAGTACGCCTACGCGCCCACCAGCGACACCCGCGTACATCTTTTCCTGAACCGTTTCTTCAAAGACTACACGCTATATACCTCGCTGGGCTACAACCACGAGATGGCCAACCTGTACGGCTATAACCGGAACTGGGGCTTTGACCCGTCATACTTTGAGAAGGAGTATCGCGACAGCATCCACAACAACTTCCATCATCTGAAAGCTGAATTGGGCATCCGCTCCAACTTCACGACTGAGGACAAACGGGTGAAAGAAGATGTGCGGCTGAATTACGATTTCATCCATACCTATTGGAAAGATATGGAACACACGGTGGGATTGAAATCCTTCATCGCATATGACGAGCGTTTCCTGAAGATTTCAGGTTATCAGCATTATCAGCTGGATTTCAATGTAGAATATTACAACAACAATTGGAACGACTCCATCAACAACGCCGGATCCCAGCAGAACGGGATCAGCCGGAATATTGACAACAGCTTCAAGATTGAATTCCGTCCGCACATGAACTTCACTATCAAGGAGTACCACATCTTGTTGGGTGTGGGTGTGCCGGTATTGATGGCCAACGACCAACTGAAGTGCCCGGTCTATCCCATCGCCGAGTTGCAGCTGGGCCTGGTGCGCGGGTTGCTCAGCATCTATGCCGGTGTGGATGGCCGTTCCGAATACAACTCCCTGAAGAACATCCTCTATGAAAACCCCTATGTGAAGCCCCAGCTCGACAGTCTCCGCTTCAACCGGACGCAAGTCAGCATCTATGGTGGCGTGAAGGGCAACCTCTTCAAGAAGTTCAACTATCATCTTTCCGCACGTTACTCTTACAGCAAGGATATGCCTTTCTATGTGTTGGATACCAACAGCCTGTTGAAGAACCAGTTCGATATTGTGTATGCCGAGAAAGTCGGGCATTTGAACGTGTGTGCCAACTTGAGCTGGGAGGCTATTGACCATCTGTATTTGAATCTGAACGCCAACTATTGGGGCTACTATTTCAATCATAAGTCGCAGCATCCGGAGCACGCCTGGTACAAGCCCACATGGGAGATTGGCTTTGAGGGCAAGTATGTGCTGAAACAGAAGTTCATCTTCGATGTCAATGCCAAGGTGGGCTTCGACCGTTGGGCTCTGATGCCGGTCACGGGCGTGGATGAGGCGGGCAACACCGTCATCACCGGTTATCAGACTGTCAATGACATACGCAAGGATTATGACATGCGTGATGCGGAAGGCAAGAAGGTCTTCAAGCCGATACTCAATTTCGGTGTCGGATTCGAATACATCATCACCAAGCATTTCGCCGCTTTCGCACAGGTCAATAACATCGGGTGCCAGTATGCGTCCGAATATTTGAATTTCAACAATTTTGGGGTGAATGCGCTGGTGGGCGTGACCTATTCTTTCGGCAATGAGCCGTTGAAGCCTGCCAAGAAAAAGAAACAGTAGGCGATGGCCTGTTGCGGAGGTGTCAAAAAAAATTGTATTTTTGCCGCCACTTTCAAGACTACATGATAGTCGGGTCCCTTAGCGCAGTTGGTTAGAGCAACTGACTCATAATCAGTAGGTCCTTGGTTCGACCCCAAGAGGGACCACGTAAGCAAAACGGTTGCAAGATGCAGCCGTTTTTTTATTCTGATTATTTTGTATCTTTGCTCCCTTGAATTTTAAACCCCAAATGATATGGAACCGAAAAATTACATCGAAGAAAATCAGAAACGTTTTTTAGACGAACTCTTCACCCTGCTGCGCATCCCCTCCATTAGCTCGCAGAGTGAGCATAAAGAAGATATGATCCGTTGCGCCGAACGCTGGCGTGAGCTCATCCTGGCTGCTGGTGCCGACAAGTGCGAGGTGATGCCCGCCGAAGGCAACCCCATTGTCTATGGCGAGAAAATCATTGACCCGAAGGCCAAAACCGTCCTCGTGTATGGCCATTACGACGTGATGCCCGTGGACCCCGTGGAGCTCTGGAACACCGAGCCCTTTGAACCCGTTATCAAAGACGGGAAAATCTGGGGCCGTGGCTCCGACGACGACAAGGGCCAGTCGTTCATGCATGCCAAGGCTTTCGAGACCATGATGAAGACCAACACGCTGCCTTGCAACGTGAAGTTCATGCTGGAAGGCGAGGAGGAAATCGGCTCACCCAGTCTGGCCAAATGGATTGTGGAATACAAGGACCTGGTGAAGGCCGACATTATCCTCGTGTCCGATACCAGCATGATTGCCTCCGATGTGCCCTCCATCACGACGGGCCTCCGTGGCTTGGCATATTGGGAGATTGAGGTTACAGGCCCGAACGCCGACTTACATTCCGGCATTTTCGGCGGCTCTGTGGCCAACCCGCTGAACACCCTTTGCGAGATGATTGCAAAATGTATGGACGAGAACAATCATATCACTATCCCGCATTTCTACGACGATGTGGTGGAGTGCTCCGCCCGCGAGCGCGAGCTGCTCAATATGGCTCCCTACGATGAGGAAGAATACAAGAAATCGCTGGGCGTGAAGGCGTTGCGTGGCGAGAAAGGCTATACGAAAATCGAGCATGTGGGCATCCGTCCCACGTTCGACCTGTGCGGCATGTGGGGTGGCTATACCGCCGAAGGCTCCAAGACTGTGCTGCCGTCGAAGGCGTATGCCAAACTATCGTGCCGTCTCGTTCCCGACCAGGATCACGAGAAGATTGCCGAACTGGTGAAGAACTATTTTGAGGTGAATGCTCCCGAATACGTGCAGGTAAAGGTTACGCCGCTGCATGGCGGCCAGGCGTACGGCTGTCCCACTGACCATCCGGCCTACAAGGCTGCGGAGGCCGCCTACATGGACACCTACGGCAAGCTGCCCATCCCGATGCGCAGCGGCGGCAGTATTCCCATCATCTCCACCTTCGAGAAGGTGCTGGGTATCAAGTCCATCCTGATGGGCTTCGGCCTTGGCGAGGATGCCATCCATTCGCCCAATGAGAACTACCGATTAGATCATTTCTACAAGGGCATCGAAACCATCATCCAATTCTACCAGCATTACGCCAAGCAAACGGTGTAAAGAGTTAAGAAACTAAGAAATTAAGAAATTTGGGGATTTAGGAAAACAAGGTTATTGTATCCTGAATCCCTTTTACTATTCACTAATCACTGATCACTAATCACTGACTCCTGTCCCCTGTTCCCTATTCTGGAAGTGCCGCCGGGAGACAGGGAAATCGAAATAGGTGTCGGGGAAGGGCTCGTTGCGGAGGGTAAAGTGCCACCATTCGCCTTGCACGGGCCTGAAGCCGCGGCGGAGCATGGCGTTGCGCAGGAGCAAGCGGTTCTGTCGCTGCTGTTCGGTGATCTGCTCGGAAAATGTGTGCGAGCGCTCGCCGAAGAAGTCGAATGGGCCGCCCATGTCCACCTCCTCGCCCGTGGAGGCGTGTACGAGGGTCAGGTCCACGGTGGAGCCGCGCGAGTGCCCGGACTTGCGGGCCACAAACCCGCGGGAGAATATCTGCTGCTTGCTCAGGCCGGGATAGAAGTCGGCGCGCATGAGCGTGTCGTCCGGATCCTGTCCCCAGCGGCGGAAGTGCGCCACGGCGCGTTGCGGCCGGTAGGCATCGTAGATCTTCAGCCGGAAGCCTTGGGTGCGGAGGTCGTCGCTGACTTTCCGCAGGGCCGAGGCGGCTTGCGTCGTCAGGATGGCCACCGGCTCCTCGTAGCCGTCGATGCGGGTGCCCACGAAGTTGTAGTCGCTGCAATAGCGCATGTCCAGCAGGATGTCCGGGATGGAATCGGTGAGGAGGCAGAAACCGTCAATGGGCTCAGCGGCATTCTCCACGGCGGTGTCGGCCACCGTCGGCGCTACGGCAACCTCCATCTTCACGGGGGATGGCGTTTGCTGCCGGCAGGAGACCACGGCCATCATGCCGAACAGGATAATCCATATCCGATATCGCATCACGCAACGTTTCATTGTCTTTTTTTTCAGGCGGCAAAAATAGAAAATAATGACGAGCGGATTGTACAATAAATTGTATTTTTGCACCCTCAATAGGAAGTCTGAAATATGGGCAAGTCAAAAAATGTTGCAATCCTGATGGCTGCCGGACGGGGCAAGCGTCTGGGCGGGGATGTCCCGAAGCAGTTTTGCCGTGTCAACGACAAGATGCTGATGGAGTATTCCCTGGAGACGTTTCAGAACCATCCGCACATCGATGAGATGGTAATCGTGCTGCCAGAGGAGTATCTGAAGATGCAGGAACTGCTTGAATATCTGTTCAATCGGTATGAGAAGCTGAACCAGGTGCTGGCCGGTGGCGACGAGCGTTTCCAGTCGTCGTGGAGCGCGGTGCAGTGGTTTGTGGACCGCCCGGACGATCATCTGCTGCTGCACGATGCCGCCCGCCCGGGCATGTCGGCCCGCATTGTGGACGACCTGCTCGACGCTTTGCAGCATGGCGAGGCAGCGGTGACGGCCATCCCGGCCACCGACACGGTCATCCGCGTGGATGGAGAACAGCATCTTCAGGAGACGCTTGTGCGCGAGGGCCTCTATTATGCCCAGACACCGCAGGCTTTCCGCGCGGGATTGCTCTACGACTGCTTTCTGCAGCTGATCCAGCAGGGTGGGGCAATGCCTACTGACGAGAGCGGCCTTGTGGCCCGATTCCATCCCGAGGTCCCCATCCAGGTGGTGACGGGTGATTCGAGGAATAGAAAAGTGACCTACCCAGAGGACCTGGATATTTTCAAACACTGGCTTGAAATCTAATTATTAATTTTAATTGTTAACTGAAGTATGGTTTGCATTATGGGGAAAAGAAATATTCTATTGACATTGTTCTTTGTGGGCCTTTTATCATCTTGTTTTGCTCAGGAAAAGAAGGATGTTACCGAAGAGGTAAGTTTGACGCGTAAGGCGATTGTGATTATGAATAAGGATGTGCGTTTGGACAAGGAACAGGTTTTTGAAGGCAAATACCTTCAGAATGAAACGGATATGGCGTATCGTGATCAGGCTAAGGAAAAAGCCCTGTTTGATTTCGCCCGAAAATATAAGACGTCCATTATTGTGGATCCTTTCATTATAGTGAAAAAAAAGAAGGGGTATTTTATGGTGAAGGTGGTAGGCTATCCGATGAAGATATCCGTCCCCGAGATGCATAAAATAGGGAAAGAGGGTTTCACTATTGATCGGAGGGCTTTCCCACAAGAGAAAAAGGCTGAGCCTAAAAACCACCAGTAACGGGTTTGGCCGAATCACTTTTTTTGCTACTTTTGCACTCCCGTTTTTACAATGGAAATTTCAATTTTTACAACAATAAAAATCGTATAAATAATTAATTATGGAAAAATTCGATCCCGCAACCAACCTTGAAAGATTGGACAAAAAAGATGCCTACCGTGGTGTCAATCCGGCCATTTGCGACAGTGCCACCTTTATGTTTGAACAGGCCAAGACGATGACCGACACCTTCCACGGTGAAACGGAAGGCTATTTCCTCTATTCCCGTCACTGGAATCCCAGCACGCTTTCTCTGGCGCAGTCATTGGCCGCCATCGAGGGTACCGAGCTGGCCTGGACAACCGGTTCCGGCATGGCCGCCATTACCGTGGCTTTGCTGCACGAGGTGAAATCCGGCGACCATATCGTCTCCAGCATGACGACCTACGGTGGTACGTTCGCCTTCCTGAACAACTACCTCAAGAAATTCAATGTGGAGGTCACGTTCGTGAACATGCAGGACCTCGACGCTGTGAAGAAGGCCATCCGTCCGAATACCAAGGTCCTTTATACGGAGACGATGAACAATCCGCTGCTCCGCATCGCCAACCTGCCCGAGCTTTCCAAGATTGCCCACGCCGCTGGCGCAAAGTTGCTGGTTGACAATACCTTCACCCCGATGATATTCTCTCCCTACCGTCTCGGTGCGGATGTGGTGATCTACAGTATGACCAAATATGTGAACGGTATGAACGACTGCGTGGCCGGTGCCATCTGCGGTTCCGCCGAATATATCAACTCCCTGATCGATGTGAACGACGGTACGGCCATGTTGCTTGGTCCCGTGTTGGACACGTTCCGTTCCACCAGCATCCAGAAGAATCTTCACACGCTGCATATCCGTATGAAGAAACATAGTGAGAATGCCATGTACTTGGCCAAACGTTTCAAAGAGACGGGCATCAAGTACAACTATCCCGGCCTTCCCGAGCATCCTGACCACGAGCTGTTCAAATCGATGATGAACGATGGCTACGGTTTCGGCGGCATGATCTCCATCGACATGGGCACGGCTGAGAGAGCCAGCGCCATCATGGAGAAGATGCAGGAGCTGGGCGTGGGTTACCTCGCCGTCAGCCTCGGCTACTTCAAGACGCTGTTCAGCAACTCCGGCAAGTCCACCTCTTCCGAGGTTCCTGAGGATATCCAGAAGGAAATGGGCATGAGCGAAGGCCTCATCCGTTTCTCCATGGGCTTGGATAACGATCCGGAGTGCACGTTCCAACTGATCAAACAGGCTATCGACGCAACCAAATAAAGGTTTTTCAAAATAAAAAACCAATCAGAAAAAAGTCCAATGGCAGAATGTTCCGCCGTTGGACTTTTTGTTTTGAATTTCGTATCTTTGCCGCCAAATTTGAAGCACATGAAATTTACTGTTTCCCAGATAGCCGAACTGCTTTCTGCTGAGGTGGTTGGAAACCCGGAAGGGGTGATTACCACGATATGTAAAATAGAGGAGGGTGTGCAGGGTGGACTGACATTTCTTTCCAATCCGAAATACACCCATTACATCTATGACACCAAGGCCACGGCGGCCATCGTCAACCGCGACTTCGTGCCGGAACGTGAGGTGCCCTGCACGCTCATCCGTGTGGAGAACTCCTACCTGGCCTTTGCCAAACTGCTGAATTTCTATCAGGAGATGATGATGCAGCATGCCAAGGTCGGTATTTCCGACAAGGCGTGTGTGGCTCCCTCGGCGAAGATTGGCGAGAATGTCTATATCGGTGAGTTCGTGAGCGTGGGCGAGAATGTGGTCCTTGGCAACGGCGTGCGCCTCTATCCGCATGTGTGCTTAGGTGATAACGTCAGGGTGGGGGACAGGACGACCCTCAATTCCGGGGTGAAGGTGTATGCCGATTGTGTGATCGGCAACGACTGCATCCTCCATGCCGGTGCGGTGGTCGGGGCCGACGGGTTCGGTTTTGCGGCCCAGGACGGCCAGTATCTCAAGATTCCGCAAATCGGCAATGTGGTGATTGGCAATAATGTGGAGATCGGAGCCAACACCTGCATTGACCGGGCGACGATGGGATCCACCAAGATTGAGGACAACGTCAAGATTGACAATCTGGTGCAGATCGCGCACAACGTCACGGTGGGCGAGGGCACGGGCATGGCGGCCCAGGTGGGCATCGCCGGCTCGGCCAAGATCGGCAAGCACTGCATTTTGGCAGGACAGGCTGGCGTGGCAGGCCACATCACTGTGGATGACGGCGTTGTTGTGGGTGCACAGGCGGGCGTGTCGCACTCGTTGAAGAAGGGCATGTACCTGGGCAATCCGGCCATCCCTCTCGGTGAAGAGCGCCGCCTGATCGTGTATCGCCGCAAGTTGCCGGAGCTTTTTAAGGAAATACAGAATTTGAAAACAACGGAAAAAGACCAGTAGGTCTTGTAGATTTTTTCCAAAAAAGAAAGAGTATTGATGAACAGACAGACAACAGTGAACGCCCCGATTTCCGTATCGGGCAGGGGATTGCACACAGGCCAGCAGGTGACGGTCACCTTCGAGCCGGCCCCCGCTGACTATGGCATCCGCTTCGTGCGGGCCGACCTGCCGGGTGAGCCCGTGGTACGGGCTATCCCGCAGAATGTGTTTGACACCTCCCGTGGTACCTCCATCAAGGAGGGAGATGCCCAAGTGCATACTATTGAGCATCTTATGGCCGCATTGGCCGGTCTTGGCATCGACAACGTATGCGTGCGCACGCACGGGCCCGAGACGCCCATCCTCGACGGCAGCTCGCGCGTGTATGTGGAGATGCTCAAGGAGACGGGCCTCCGCGAGCTGGACGCGCCGCGCCGCTGCGGAACACTGAAAAAAGAGATAACGCTCTCCATACCCGAACAGCAGGTGAAGCTTACCATCCGCCCCGCCGACCATTTCAAGATGACGGTGAAGGTGGACTATGGCACCAAGGTGCTGGCCGAGCAGGAAGCTGTGCTGGACAATGTTGAGGATTTCTACCCCGAGGTTTACAACTGCCGCACATTCGTCTTCCTGAATGAGTTGCAGTTTTTGATTCAGAACAATCTGGTGCGTGGCGGCGACCTCGACAATGCCATCGTTTTCGTGGACCAGGTGCCCGATCCGCAGGTGCTCAAGCAGCTGGGACAGTTTTTCCACAAGGAGGACATCACGGTGATGCCCAACCATGTGCTCAACAACGTGACCTTGCGGCATGAGAACGAACCGGCCCGCCACAAGCTGCTCGACCTCATGGGTGATCTCTATTTGCTGGGGGTTCCGCTCAAGGCTGAAATCATCGCCGAACGCCCCGGACATCTGGCTAACACGACCTTTGCGAAAAAAATTTTAGAAAATCCCGATTTTTGTGTAACAAATCTTTAAAGTCAACGTATAGGGAGCGTGTTGATTATTGACATTATTATTGGAAAATATTAGTGTTCAATTATCTTACATAGGTTAATGGTTTGATGCAGCGGAGGCGTGGTTGCTTCCGCTGTTTTTTTGTATCTTTGCCGCCGTTATTGTAAAGTGTTAAGTATGTTTCAGAAAATCAAGGATTATTTCCTAAATAAATATCTTTCTGATAATAAACCAGATAGAAGGCCTAAACTGGTGTCTATGACACAGGCGCGTTCCATCGGGATTTTGTGCGAAATCACCAATGAAGACTCCTATAAGAGCATCTTCCACATCTTCACACGCCTGCAGGAGTCGGGCCGTAATGTGAAGCTTATCGGTTATGTGAATGACAAAGAGGTGCCTTTCTACTGCCTTCCCCAGCTGACCGCCGACTATTTCTGCAACAAGCATCTCAACTGGTTCGGTCTGCCCAATATGGTGCAGATTCAGGATTTTTTGAAGGTGGACTATGATATGGTGATTGACTTCAATTATCGGTATAATGCGCCGATCAAGGCCATTCTGTCGCTGACGCACGCGCAGTTCATCGTGGGCAGGATGCCGGATTGCGGCAATCTTTACGACCTCTATCTCGATTGTTTGGATTGTGACAATCTGAAATATCTGGAGGCCGTTCACAAATACACGCAAAAACTCAGTGGCAATGACAGATAGCATATCCCGTTTCAAAGGTCTTGGAGTGGCGCTCATCACTCCGTTTCTCCCCTCGGGCGAGGTGGATTATCCCCGTCTGGAGGCATTGGTGGATCGCATGGTCTGCAACCGCGTGGACTATCTGCTTGCCTTGGGCACCACCAGCGAGTATCCGACCCTTACTCCGCCGGAGCGCGACGATGTGCTGCGCTGCATCACAGAGACTAACGGAGGTCGCTTGCCGGTGATGTACGGTCTTGGCGGCCCGAACACCCAGATGATGATCCATCAACTTGACAGGGTGGAACGTCTTTCGGTGGATGCGGTGCTGTCGGTGACGCCTTACTACAACAAGCCCAGCCAGGCGGGCCTGCTGGCCCATTACAAAGCCCTGGCGGAGCATTGCCCGCTGCCCATGTTCCTCTACAACGTGCCCGGGCGCACGGCCACCAACATACAGGCGGAGACGGTGTTGCGAGTGGTGGAAGCTTGCCCCAACGTGGTGGGTATCAAAGAAGCCTCTGGCAATATGAAGCAGATATTGTACCTGCTGAACCATAAACCCGCCAACTTCCTGGTGATCTCCGGCGATGACATGCTCACCTTGCCGCTGATGGCCTCCGGCGGCGACGGACTGATTTCCGTGATGGCCAACGCCTTCCCGGCGGAGGTGTCCAACATGGTCCACCTGGCCGCCGCCGACCAGTTCATCAAGGCACGCCTTTACCACGACAAGCTGTTTGACCTTGTGCAGGCCTGTTTCAAGGAGGGGAGTCCTTCCGGCATAAAAGCCATATTGTTCGAGCAGGGGAGAATCGACAATGTGCTGCGCCTGCCGCTGGTCAGCGTGTCGGAGGAATTGCAGCAGAAAATCCACGATCTTCTTAATCTGTAGCTTTTATGAAACATTTTGTTATCATGAGCTTGGCGCTTATGTTCGCCTTCTCTACAGTGGCCCAGACAACCGCTTTGGACACGAATTTGGTACAGCAGTATGTGGAGGTGCAGATGACACCTGCACAACTCTACACCTTCTCCCATGATTTCTCGGTGGACAAGGTCCGCCGCACGGAGGCAGGCAATCTTCTCGTCCGGGTGTGTCTGGGAAAGAAAGAATACAATCGTTTCGCCGCCCTCGGCATTCCGTTCAAGACCTTGGCACCGACACCCGCCGTGGTCAATATGGCCAGCAGCTACAACCAGATGGTATCCTCGTGGAACCGTTATCCCACCTATTCGACATACATGGCCATGCTGGATACGTTCCGGCATCAATTCCCGAATCTTTGTGAAATAGACACGATGTTGGCGGCCACGCCCGGCGGCCACTCGCTGTTTGCCGTGCATATCAGCAACAACCTTCAGGACAAGGGCGACAAGCCTTCGTTTTTCTATTCGTCCACCATCCATGGCGATGAACCGGTAGGCTATTATTATATGCTGCATCTTATTCATTATATGTTGAATAACTATGAAACGGATGCCCGCGTTCGCCGGTTGGTGGATAGTGTGGATATCTGGATTTGCCCGATAGAGAATCCCGACGGAACGTATTATTATTCGAACAATCAGTTGGGTTCACGCTATTCCACACGGTACAATTACAATGATGTGGATATGAACCGCTCCTACCCGCAATTCGGACATTCCGAATCGGGCAGTTACGAGCCGGAAATCCAGGCGATGATGGAGTTCGGCAGGCAGCACCATTTTACCATGTCGGCCAACTTCCATGGTGGTGCTGAATTGTGCAACTACCCGTGGGACACCTGGACGACCAATCAGCGTGCCCATGCTGATGCCCCCTGGTGGCTTGAGGTCTCCCGCCGGTTCGCCGACACCTGCCACCGCTATCACAGTTCCTATATGACGGAAGAGTCCAACGGCGTAACCGAGGGCGGTGACTGGTATGTGATCACCGGTTCGCGACAGGATTATTTCAACTATTTCCAGTCGTGCCGCGAGATGACCATCGAGGTGAGTGAAGATAAGATTTTGTCTTCCAACCTGTTGCCAAACTATTGGAATTGGATAAAATCCTCCCTGCTCAATTATATCGAAGAGAGCCTTTACGGCATCCGGGGCATCGTGACCGACTCGGTGACGGGGCTACCCATTGAGGCACAGGTTATGGTATCCAACCACGACAAGGATAACTCCCAGGTCTCGTCGTATCTGCCGGCGGGCGACTACCATCGTCCCATCAAGGCAGGTACTTATACGGTAACCTATTCGGCTCCCGGGTATCGTTCCAAAACGTTGCAGCTGACGGTGGGTACGCACGCCACCCTTTGGCAGGATGTGGCCTTGGTGCCCCTGACATACGGTGTGGAGGATCATGATGCGTCTCCGTTCACGATTTCTCCCAATCCGGCCTCTGATTATGTGGTCCTGACCGCACCGGACGGCACTGTCAAGGATGTGAATGTGGAGTTGTGGGACCTTGCCGGACGCATGCTGAAATCGCTACCGATGGACGAATCATCGTTCCGTCTGGACATCTCTGATATACCTGCCGGCATTTACATGGTGAAAATAATGAGTGCCGGAACCACATTGCATACAGGTAAGGTGGTGAAAAAATAATTTTCCAAGACGCTTCGTATGAAACAGATTCGAATGTTGTGGATTTGCCTGAGCATAGGAATGTTCGGGTGGACATGTCCGTTGTTGGCGCAGACGGATGCCGACTATCGCGTGGAGCGGGCGGAGGTGAAGCCTTACAAGGGTCGTCCGGCGCTCTATATCAATGATGTGCCCGTGGTACCCCAGTTTTACGCGCTCACCGACCGTCCAACGGGTAACCGCTCATATGAGGCGGGGCCGTCGCACAATATCGCCTTGTTTGCCGATGCAGGCTTTACGTTGTACCAGCTGGATTTATGGTTTGAAGAGATGATAACGGAAGATGGCTCGTTGGACATTGGGGAGGCGGTGCGCCAGGTGCGCGGGGTGTTGGCCCATTGTCCGCAGGCGGCGGTGATGTTCCGTTTGCATTGCAACCCCACCTTCCGATGGCTTCGCCAGCATCCGGAAGAGTGTACCCGCTTTGCCGATGCTGGCCTGGCCGAGGAACCCTACCGCCCGGCCTATCAGAACTACCTGTGGAAAGATTTGGACACCGTTGCGCGATGCAGCTATGCCTCCCGGCGTTGGCTGGAGGAGATGGGGGCGATGGTGCGGCAGTTCTGCCGTGACTTTGCCGACACGCCGGAAGGAAGACACGTGATGGGCCTTCAGCTGACGATGGGCGTGAACGGGGAAAACCATTATTGGGCCTTCGTGCGGCACGACCCCGACGTGTCGGAGCCGATGCAGCGCTATTTCCGGGCATATCTGACGGAGAAGTATCATAACGACAAGGCTCTTCGGAAGGCTTGGAACAATTCGGAGGTCACGCTGGCCACCGCCTCGGTGCCGGGCATGGAGCGGCATCAGACCTCTGCGGGCATCTTTCGCGACCCGCAACGCGAGCAGGCTATTATCGATTATTATGATTGTCAGCATCAGGCTGTTACCAATAGCATCAACTATTTCGCCAAGATTGTGAAGGAGTCGTGGCCGCGTCCAGTAGTGGTGGGTTGTTTCTATGGATATTATCTCTCGATGTTCGGGCGGCAGGCGGCGGGCGGCCATTTGCGCGAGGAGGATGTGCTCAACTCCCCGTATGTGGATTTCCTCTCCGCCCCGCAGGCGTACAACAAGAACAGCCGTCTGCCCGGCGGGCCCGGAGTGTCGCGCGGGCTGGTCGAGTCGGTGAACCTGCATGGGAAACTGTGGCTCGACGAGATGGACCAGCCCAGCCATTACGGTTTCATCATGCTGGGCGGCCTGCAGCGTTATCCCAAGGCCGAAAGCATCCAGATCCTGCGCAAGTTCGTGCTCCATCCCTTCCTGCGAGGCGGCGGGATGTGGTATTATGATTTCGGGCCCATTATGACGACGGGCTGGTGGGATGATCCCGACTATATGGCGGAAATTGCCCGCATGAAGCAGGTGGAGGAACGTTTTTTTCATCATAATCAGGATAATCCGGCGGATGTGCTGATGGTGTATGACACGAAAGTGTTTTACCATACCGCCAGCCGCGACACGGATGACCCGATTACCGACCAGACATCTGTGGACGTGGTGACGATCGAGGCATTCAAGTCCGGCGCCTCCGTGGCCACCTGTTATTTGTCGGATTTGAAACAGATGCCGTTGGCAACATTCAAGGTCGTGGTTTTCGTGAATTGTTTCCATATTGAGCCGGAGCTTCGGCAGTGGATTCGTCGCGAGGTGGCCCGTGACGGCCGCACGCTGGTGTGGCTGACGGCCCCGGGGTTCAACGACGGACGCACCTTGGATGTGCGGCATGTGCGGGAGTGCGCAGGCATGGAGGTGGATGCGTTTTATGCGGATTCGATTCCCGACATGCGGTTTGTGAACGCTTGGGATACCCTGTTTCAGCCGGGAGAGCGGATTGCCGAAGTGGGCAAGACGATTTTCATGAGTAATAAGCGGGGCGGGATGTCCTGGCAGCAAGTCTTTTTCCGTGTCAAGGATGATGCGGCGGTGCCGTTGGCCTATTATCCGGACGGTTCGATGGCTGCGGCCCGCAAGAGGCACGATAGTTTTACGGACTGTTTTGTGGGCCTCCCGATGGTGGACTGCCGCTTGTGGCAGCACCTGTTCCGGGATGCCGGGTGCCATATTTATAATGAGGACTCGGATGCCGTGGTGGCGGGCTCGGGACTGGTGATGATTCACACGAAAGATGGGGGCAAGCGCACCATCCGCTTGCGCAATGGCAAAGTAGTCTCTTTGGTCCTGAACCCCTTCCAGACCTTGCTGTTGGATGCCGAGACCGGCGAGGTGGTGCTATAAGTGCATGTGTCTTTTATTCTGATTACTAATCACTGGTCACTGATCACAGGTTATGTGCCGGTATATTCAATTTTGAAAATGCAAACAATCTCTTCCCCAAATCTTTCATCGAGGCACCGAGGTGATAGACGGTGTCGTCGATGATGAGGAAGCGGTCGTGGAAGCGATCGGAGGTTTGGATGTCCACTGGCGGATATTGTTGGTTGTGGCGTGCGACGTCCACGGCCAGCGCGTCCGAAATCTTCCGTGTGATAATGGTCGCGCTGACGTCCTCGTTCCGTTTGGTGAGCATCTTCAAGACGGAGTCGTCCACGTAGTTGTCGATGAGGATAATCCGCTCCCGTGCCGAGCGAACCAGGTCCGCCACGAAGGTGTAGGCATCGAATATCTGTCCGTCGTAGAACACACCCTGCACGGGAGGCAATGCAGTGCTCACAAAGAAACCTATTTGCTCTTCGGTTTTGGCAACCCGCTGCTCCAGCCGTTCAAATCGCTGGTTGATAGCATATCCGCGCAAGAGATACTCTTTGAGTACAGAGTTTGCCCATTTTCGAAATTCGACACCACGTTTGGATTTTACACGATATCCGACAGAGAGTATCATATCAAGGTTATAGTGCTCTACTTGATACGTTTTGCCATCTCTGGCAGTTGTCGCAAATTTTGCGACAACTGGAAAATCGGACAATTCTTCTTGTAGAGCATTATTGATATGTTTGCCGATAGTCTTTATATCTCTAGTAAAAAGAATTGCCATTTGCTGTCTGTTTAACCATACTGTTTCCTCATGCATCCGCACCTCCAACCGTACATTGTTGTCGGGTTGGTAGAGGATGATCTCGCCTTCGTTTGTTGTGTCGATATTTTTTTTCATGCTGTTAAGAAACTAAGAGGGAACGCTGTCATGGTTCATTACCTTCCTCCTCTGTAGGACGAATATAGCCGATGGGCCGGCATCGGGACGTGGGTTCTGAGGCCTGTAATTCCGACAAAACCGTGCTGATGGCATCCAGCTGTGCACGGGTGTGCTCGTTGATCTCGTTCTGGTCCGCCAGGATATCATTTACTTCGGCTCTGAGATCCTCGATCTGTTTTCGCAATTCGATATAGGTGGCAGCGAGGGGCATCTCCGCCATATGTCGATAGCAGACAAAGGCACGCATTATTTTTCGGTTTGCATCAACAGCTACTTTTGAATTAAGGACACCGCTAAGCATTGCTACGCCTAATTCTGTAAAGGCGAAAGCTCCATAACGACTGCCTCCCCAGCTTGAGGTGCCAATTTGGCATCTCAAGAGTTCTTCGTGTGTGATTTCAAACATGAAATCATCACCTTCAAAACGTTCAATATTGCGCCGAACTTGACGCTTCAGTTGCCCTGTTTCCACTTGATAGATACGAGCAAGGTCATAGTCGATCATCACGCGTTGTCCACGGATGTTGTAGATGAGATTTTGGATTTGGTCAAGGTGTTCCATAGTGAATTGAGTTAAGAAGTTAAGGGGGAGCGTCATTCCCCTTCTTGAGAAGGGGTGCCCGAAGGGCGGGGTAGTGGGGGAGTTGAAAAACTAAGGAGTGAAGAAGTTAAAAAGTTAAAGGTTTCAGGTTTCAACTCCTAACTGATAATTGACAACTGACAACTCTTTAGTGGGCATTGCGAAGGCCTGGCTGATTGCTTAGATGAAGTGGTCATCGAGGATGGATCTGTTGCTGGAATCGTGTGTGGTTGGGTTCATATTTCGGTTAATTGTTTTTGTTGTCAAAAGTAACTCCGACGGAAGGTTTTGTCAAGGGCTTTGTGAAAATTTTTTCTGGTTGATAATCAGCTTTTTGCAAAAATAATTTAACAATTGTGTTTTTTGAATTGTTAATTTTGCAATTCCGTTTCGAAGCAAACGGGGTGTTGGAAAGCAAAAACAGATTCTTTGTCGCCGAACAATGGGCAGCAGCAGGGAATGGCAAGTGTGGGGGAAAGCTAATTGTCATGTGGATTGAGGGGTGGTGAATTGCGGGTGAAGGGGAGATGGATGAGGGAGGCTCGCGTTGCGCGGCGGCAAATCCATAGCTTCGTGGCACGCGCCTGCCGCGCCGCGAGGGGGTACAAGGGGTGCGCCACGTCCCCGGATTACGCTGCGCTCATCCGGGGTTAATAAAATATGGTGTCTCCGACACCGGTGCAGTCTTAGTCCAAGTGTTATCGTGAAACAAATAGGAATCCCTAAATCGGTCGGGCTGGGCAACATTGGGCCGTTCTCAATGATTTTCCTCAATAGATTGAACTAATTGGCGAAGGTATGCTGTTGAAACATTGCTAATTTCAGACTTGTCGTATATAGACATTAATGTGATCCTTAAAGAATCCTCCGTCTGGGTCAAGTTGTATGTGATCACTCTTGCACCGCCACGTTTGCCTCTGCCTTTCGAGGTGATGGCCATTCGGTATTTGTACGTGTTGTGTCCAAGCGATTCCCCGCCGAATGGATTGTTCTCCAATTCATCCAGAAATGTTTGATAATCTGCTGTGAATGATTGGTATTTCTTCGCCAAAGCCTTTGCCCGCCTTTCAAATTCGGGCAAATAATCAAACTCCACTTCCATCGTCTGTGCGTCAGTTAAAAGAGTTCTCTGGCGTTTTTTTTGACACGACCGGAATGCAATTCTTCAAAAGCCCTTGTCATGCTTTCTTTCACCATAGCACATTGATTGGCTTCGGAATTTTTTTTGACAAGGCGTTCCAGGGCATCGACAACTTGTTCCTGCAACCAACATTGCAAAGCATTCTCGTCGGGGAAAGCCGGACGGGCCTTCTCGACCAGTTCATCGTTCAATATTATATTATAGGTACCCATGCTTTTGTCTAAGGGATAAGACGACACCTCCGTGTTGCGGTTGCAAAAATACACAAAATACACTATAGGAGATTTGTTCACATTAGATTTTCGATACATGTTTTCTTTCTTTTAGGTTCATTTGCAAATATAATGCAAAGAGTGTCCTTTGTCAAGTGTTGTATGATAATTTTATTTTACATAAAATCAATAAATTGTAAATTATTATTGTTGTATTGTTTGGGTGTCTGATGATTTGTTCGTCGTATTTCGGAGAAAAATGCAATTCTGATGCCCTTGTTGACTTGCATGGTCTGTTATGGTTTTGGCAAAAGATTTCTCCCTTATTTCGCGTTGTCGTTTCGCGGCGGCCCGCACACATCTTCGTGGCCCGCGCCTGCCGCGCCGCGCGGGTGCCGTGGGCGCGCATTATCTCCCCCAGATTACGCTGCGCTCATCTGGGGTTAATGAGATGTGGTGTCTTCGACACCAGCGTTTTCGCTGTGGCACGCTCCTGTTTTCCCTGGGTTTGTCATCCCTGGCTACCGAGCTGGAACCCCTGACGGGGTTCTGCGGAGACCATCGGGGACGCATCGTTACAGATATGGACCCCCTACGGGGTTCTGTGGAAACCTTTGGGATGCAATGTGCCACAGAGATGGAATCCTTGACGGGATTCTATGTTGTATGGCAACTTGCCGTGCTCCATAATCCCCGTAGGGGATGCATACCTGTAGCAAAAACGGATGCCCGGCAAATTTCAATCCCCGTGAGGGGATTCATATTGGCGATGCAAGCATAACGCACACGCAGTTATGTTTGCAGTGATGGGATCTTATTCCAATAACCTGAAATTTGCAGTATGAAGCGATTTATTTCCGAAGTTGTGTTGCAAATTTAACTATTAAATATTGATTTATTCAAATTAATTTATATTTATTTGATAATCAGGGTTGAAAAATTTTCATAATTCCATTGACAAATGCGGATTTTGGATGTATCTTTGCGGTGATAAATTAATTTAAATTTAACACTTAAAGCAATGACTAATATTATTGATGTAGAAAGCAAGATTATCACCCTGCGGGACCAGCAGGTGATATTGGATGCCGATGTGGCGGAGTTGTATGGCGTAGAGACCAAACGCATTAATGAGGCCGTCAGTAACAACCCAGAAAAATTTCCAGAAGGGTATGTGTGGGAGTTGATGGAAGAAGAACTATCATCTTTAAGGTCGAAATTTTCGACCTTAAAGAAATTAGGAAGAGGACAACATTCAAAATATCCACCCAAGGCTTTCACCGAGAAGGGCCTCTATATGCTGGCCACAATCCTGAAGAGTCCGAAGGCGGTGGAGACGACCATCGCGATTGTGGAGGCCTACGCGAAGCTGAAGGAGCTGTCGCGGGTGATGGTGGCGCTACCGCAGGTGGAGGAGAGCGAGGCGGGCAAGCAGGAGCAGAACCGGTTGCTGCATCGGGGCGGCCAGCTCATCGATGACCTTCTTACGGATCTCCTGCCCGGGCAAAGCAGGGAGACCTCTTTCGAGTTGAACCTCGCGATGTTCAAGTTCCGACATTCCGTGAAGCGGGAGAATGATGCCGAGGTCCGGGAACTGAGGGAGGAGATTGCGAGGCTGAAACAGCGATTGGGCGACTGATGCCAGATGCCCGCGCGTACCTTGCGCGGCGGGCACACCACATCTCCGTGGCACGCGCCTGCCGCGCCGCGAGGGGGTACATGGGGCGCGCCACGTCCCCGGATTACGCTGCGCTCATCTGGGGTTAATAAGATGCGGTGTCTCCAACACCGGTGATTTCGCGGCGGGCACGCGCGTGCCATCTGTCAGTCCACCGTGATTTCATCCAAGAACATCCACGACTGATGGCCCGCGCTGATGTGCCAGTCGGGCAGCTTGCCGTAGTTGGTGGCCTTCACTTTCAGGTAACGACCTTTCCCGCTTCCGTTTACGACAAACTCGTGCAGCTTGGCATCTTCCGATTTCTCGGAGCCGATGCCGTCGGTGCGACCGAACAGCGTGTAGTGCTCGCCATCGTCCGAAATGTAGATTTCCACTTTGGAGGGGAAGAAAATCCAGGCCCGCACGTCTTCCAGACAGCTGACGGTCACGCGGTTGACCTCTTTGCTCTTCTGCAGGTCGATGACGGCCTCGAAGTCGCCCTGGATGCCCTGCCAGCTGCCCACACGCCAGTTGGCCTTGCCGCGGATGCCGTCGATGAGGCCGTCGTTCCCGCCGGCGAAGTACTGCGGGTTGGGCTGGGTGAGGTAGGTGAGCGTCTTGTCTTTGTTGAAGAAGACATAATGGGCCTCGGCTACGGGGCTGGCCCCGAGGTCTTTATGGTAGGCTATCGCCTTGAGGGTCATCTCCTTGTCCACGTTGATGGGCTTGTCGTAACGTGTGCCGTGCGTGGGCGCGGGTGTGCTGCCGTCGGTCGTATAATAGATGTCGGTCTCGGCCCACGTGTCCACATCATAGCTTTTCAGCTGGAGGTTGTTGGGACGGTAGTTTAGGATTTCCACCCGCGTGGGCTCGCTGAAACTCCGTTTGTCGGTGGAGAAGTAGGGCACGGGCGGGGCGGGGATTTTGGTTGCGTAGCCGTCGCGGGCACCCATGAAACGGTTGGTGGGCATGGAACCCATGGTGAAGACAATCTCGCCGCCGTTTTTGATGTCGTCGAATCCGAAATGCATGTACGGATTGATGATTGATTTGCCGTTGATGGTGATGTTGGCTACGTTGTCGCCTTTGCCTTCCCTCCGTATAACCAGACTTTTACCATTTTCCAATGTGATGGTCGCGCGGTCGAAGAGCGGGTAACCTAACGAGTAGCTGTTGCTGCCCGGGCAGACGGGGTAGAATCCGAGGGCGCTGAACACGTACCACGCCGACATCTGGCCGCAGTCTTCGTTGCCGCAGAGGCCGTCAGGCTTGGAGGTGTAGAGCTCCGTCATGATCTTGCGGACCATGTCGCAGGTCTTGTCGTAGCGCAGCACCTCGTTGTAGAGGTAGGCGGCGTGGTGGCTGGGCTCGTTGCCGTGCGCGTACTGCCCGATGATGCCCGTGATGTCCGACTGGTCTCGGCCGGTCATCTTAGAGTCGGAGTGGAAAAGACGGTCCAGGAACTGCTCGGTGCGCTCTCTGCCGCCCATTTCGTAGATGTAGCCCGACAGGTCGTGCGGCACGTAAGTGGAGTACTGCCAGCTGTTGGCCTCGGTGTAGAAGTTGTTGACCTCCGTGGGGTCGAACGGGGCGACGAAGCCGCCGTTGATCTTGCCGTGCATGAACCCGTTGGGGTCCAGGATGTTGCGGTAGGATACGGCGCGACGGTCGAACTCGTTGGCCACCTCTAAATTGCGTATCTTTGTGGCGAACTGCGCGATGCACCAGTCGTCGTAGGCGTACTCCAAGGTCTTCGATACGGATTCATTGTCGGCGTCGCCGGGGATGTAGCCGTGTTTCGCATACTCAGGCCGCCCGAGCTTGTTCAGGGTGGCGCTGTGGACCATCGCCTGCAGCATCTCCGTTTCATCGTAGGGGTGGATGCCCTTGACGTAGGCGTCCAGGATAACGGGCACGGAGTGGTAGCCGATCATGCACCAGGTCTCGTGGGCCGAGAGTTCCCACACGGGCAGCATCCCGCCTTGGCGGTATTGCTGCATGAACGTGTAGAGGAAATCCTCCGTGCGCTTCCGGTCGATGATGTTGAGCAGCGGGTGCAGGGCGCGGTAGGTGTCCCACAGCGAGAACACCGTGTACATCTGGTGTTTGCCGTCGCCGTTATGGATTTCGCCGTCCATGCCGCGGTAGCGGCCGTCCAAATCCGAGTAGAGGTAAGGGGATGTGAAACAATGATATAAGGCTGTATAAAATGTTTTAAGATACTCTTCGTTGGCGGATTCCACCTTGATTTTGCCCAGTTCGCGGTCCCACGCGGAAACGGCGTTTTTCCGCACCTGGTCGAAGGTGAGGTTCGCAAGCTCTTTCTGGTTGTTCATGGCCCCTTGGATGTCCACGGCGGAGATGGCCACGTTGAGGGTCACGGTGCGCACGTTGTCGGCGAAGTAGAGGATGGCCTTGCAGTTCTCGCCGCGCACGTCATGGTCGCCCGCGGGCTGGTCGTTGTAGAAATATTCGACCCGCTGCACGGGGGTGGAGGGCAGGATGGAGAAGGCGCAGTACTGGTCGGGATTCCAGGCCTCGGAGCGGCGGAAGCCGAAGAACTCGTTTCCCTGATGGGTGATGCCGGAGGCCAACACCTTGTCGCGGTGCGTGAGGTCGATGACGATGCCCTTGGCTCCTTTCTTGGGGAAGGTGTAGCGGTGTACGGCCACATATTTGCCGGCGGTGAGCTCCACCAGCACGCCGTTGTCCAGCTGCACGCGGTAGTAGCCGGGCGAGGCCTGCTCGTTCTTATGGCTGAAGGTGGCGGAATACTCGCCGTTGTGTATGGAGGGCTTTCCCGAAAACGGCATGATGAGGATGTCCCCATAGTCACTGCAGCCGGTGCCGCTGAGGTGCGTGTGCGAGAAACCATAGATGCGGCTGTCGCTGTAGTGGTAGCCGGAGCAGCCGTCCCAGCCGTCGAGGCGCGTGTCGGGGCTGGCCTGCACGGCCCCGAAAGGGACGATGGCGCCGGGGAAGGTGTGCCCGTGGCCGTCGGTACCCACAAAGGGGTTCACATATTGCGATTGCGCCCACGCGTGTACGGTGGCGAGGACAAGCAGGAACAGGATGATCTTTTTCATTGTCGAGTTTTTTTGAACCAAAAAGGATAAAAAAAGCACCCCGAACGAATTAGGTTTGGAGTGCTTTCAGTGTCCCCTCAGGGACTCGAACCCTGGACCCATTGATTAAGAGTCAATTGCTCTACCAACTGAGCTAAGGAGACTTGTTTTTTCTCTTTGCTTTTGCGGCGGCAAAGATACATTTTTTTTATACATTTGCAAAAAAAATTTTTTTATGAAGATTTATACGAAAACAGGGGATGCCGGAATGACTTCATTGTCCGATGGATCAAGAGTTTATAAGAATTGCGACCTACTGGATGCATACGGTACCGTGGATGAACTGAATGCGTTCATCGGGGTGATGATTTCGAAAGAACCTGTCCCTTTTTTGGGAGAAATCCAGCAAAAATTGTTTGTCGTGGGTGGAATGCTGGCCACGCCGCTCCCGTTGTGGGAGAAATATTGGAAACAGGTGGATCTGGATGCGTTCGTGTCGGACATCGAGCGGGAAATCGACACCCTTTCGGCTCAGCTTCCGCCGTGGAAGGGCTTCATCCTGCCCCAGGGCAACGAGGTGATCGCGACCGCGCACGTGTGCCGCACGGTGTGCCGCCGCGCCGAACGGAATGTGGTCGCCCTGATGGCCTCCGAAGAGGCTTACAACAAGGTGCAAAAAGTGCTGAATCGACTGTCCGATTATTTCTTTATTTTGGCAAGATTTTTCCATGTAAAATACGAGATTTCCGAAACATATTATGTATCAATGAAATAAAATTTTAATTTTTTGAGGTGTTTTATTATAATTATTATACCTTTGCACCCCTAAAAAATCATATAAATTTTATTCGTAAGAGTTATGTATTGGACACTGGAATTAGCAATGAAATTGGAAGACGCTCC
>JBGUMF010000072.1:0-47415 GCA_045116675.1 Bacteroidales bacterium | reverse complement strand
ATACACCGACCGCGGCATGGCCGGAGTGCAGCAGCAGTTCGCCATGCAACAGTCGTGGAACTCACTCCAGCAGGCGAACGTCGCTATGATGAAGAAACAGCTCGACGACATCACAAAGTACGTGGTACCTATCACGTCCATCGACCCGGTCCCGACGACGAGCCAATCAGGTCAAACGACGCAGACCACACAAAGCAACGGTTAAAAAACAAGGGCGGCAATATGCCGCCCTCAAACTTAAAATCCCATGCACAGCAATTCGAAAATTTTGTCAGCAGTCCTGGCCACGTGGGCAAAGCCACTTTTGGACAAGGTTCTTGTGTCCCGCCTCGGGGAAATGCAGCCAATCGCCGCAGCAAGCGAGTGGATCAAGAAATACTTTCCTGTCCCTGGAAACTACTCTATTGTGGAAGACCTCGCCTTTTTGGCAGTTCCAGCAACTTCTATAATCATAGAGCCGATGGTATCAAACTGGGTATCAAAGCTCGGCATCGATGACGATCAGATACCTGCGTATGCCGCCAAGATGGCCAATGCATTTCTTGAAGAAGCAAGCAAAAATGGAAAGGTAACGCTGTTCAACACGGTGGAGTTCGAGAAGTCGGACTTCAAACGGCTGAAAACATTGCTGAACAAGAATCTTCCTGTGCAGGAGGATGAGGATAAGTACATCGTTATTGAGTAATCGTTAAAAAAAAAGAGTATGGACTACAAAGAAATTATGAAATCGTCATTCCACAACGACGAGAATGAAATGTGGAACAGCGTTGACCGGATCAACAACTTCCTTGATCACCTCAAGGAAAAACACCCGGAAAAGGTAAAACGGTTCCTGAAACAGGAATACGAGGCATTGAACGGACATCATCTCAACGAGGAGGCAGCACGCTCAATTGTTGAGGGCATGTACCACACGGAAGGGAATGGCAAAGAAAAGAAAGTGGTGCGAGGCGAAGCCGTCACACCGCAGGATGCGATGACGCTCCTTGACGGGATGACCGATGAGGAAAAAGAAGCGGCAAAGTGGGACGCATACGCCGGAGCCAACGCGTTCATGCACGACCTCGCGAAGACAGGCATGTCACGCGCCCAAATCCTGAACGCCGCATGGCACTTCTGGTTCCATGACGAGGACTTCTCCGACGGCGGCAAGGTGTATTGGTATTTCCAACGAATTCTATTCTAAATGATAGAAATATACGTAGAAGGGGAAAAACTGGTCCTTTTCGCCGACACTCAAATCAATATCGAATACAACAACGCCCTATTCGCCGACGAAACGGTGAGCGGGGATGTTGCCTACACGTTCCAGATACCGACAAAAGGGAACGAAAAGACACTCCGCTTCGGACACATGCCACAGTACATGGGAAAAGATAGCCGGGAATGCGAAGTGTATGCAGACACATGGCCGCTGGTAAAAGGCAAACTGATAATCCAAAGCACCAAAGAAACAACGGCGGAAGTTGCCATAATCTGCAACCCATACCCGGAAGAATTCGCCGAAAAAACACTTGAAGAAAACAGCTGCGAAGAGACAGTAATAAGCGAAAGCCTGACAGGGCACAAGCAGAAATTCATCAAGTTCCTCGAAAAATGCCTTAACGAGAACTCGGACATAAAATTCGCACCGTTCGTGGACGAAGAAGCATACGGCCAAGACAACGAGGATTTCGGCTTCAACGCCGGGTACAACAAAGGAAAATTCGTGAACAGGGCAGTATATGACGAAGAAGGAAAACTCACAGAAACACAAGGAAACGAAATATCAAACGAGGAAATAGACCTCGTGGAAGAAGACGGGCTGCACATAGAGAAAAACAGAAACACATTCGCGCCGCAGATCAGGCTGGCAAAAATCATGCAGATCATCGCCGAAAACGCAGGATACAAGCTAATAGACCATACAGACGAGAAAACAAAAAAAATCTTCGTACAGGCAGTCAAGACACTCGACGCGGACGCATCGCAGTACTCGGAGACGGTAATAGACAACGTAAGAATAAGCGGTCGAAACGCGACAAGACTGGATCTTGTGGACAGCAACACATATATATGGGAACAAACGACCGAATACCAATGGATAAACGGAACAAAACTCGTACTGACACAACCGGGAAGATACCAGGTGAACATCGAAGTGAAAATGAGCAAGTCTATCAACTACCTCGGATCGGAAGACTTCGAGCTGATACTTTACAAAGGGGATGGACCAAGAGGAACTGACAAAAAGGAAATACTGTTCAGGCACACACTCGGAGGCGTCGATCCGAAAGACGTCGAAGGCACAAGGACAAAAACATTCCACGGAAGACTGTATATCGGCGAAAGCTTCCTGAACACGGAAATAAAAGCACTGGTAAGGAACAAGAATTCAAGGGCAATAAACAACATAAAATCATATGCAACGATCAGCTGGAAAGGGCCTATGCAGGGGAACCTGGAAAACTCGGTGAACATCCATTGCAAGAAATTCAAAATAACAGACCTGCTTCCGAAAACGACAAACGCGAACTTCATCAAGGCCATAATCAACGACCTGGCCCTATGCTACCACATAGACTGGCAAAGCGGCAAAATTGAAATCAGCGACTTCAAAGACATACTGGACGCCAAAGCTATAGACATAACCGGCAAGACGGAAAAAGAATCAACGGAAACAAACAAAAGGGACTGCAAAGCAGTCTGTTCAATGACACCACTACAGCAATACGACACGAAAAACGAAAACCTGAAAGGCGACACGGAAGACATGACAGCGGAAGAACGGGACAGCTACACAAACTCGGTATGGTGGGACAAAAAAGCGAACGGGTACGTGAAAAAAGAAGAAGTTGAAGACGAAACAACAGGCTGGAAAAACGAGTGGACACTGAAAGGAGGAACAAAAGACAAAACAAAAACCGGAGAAGGAGAAGAAAAAGAAATCAAAAGCACGGTGAAGATACCAGCCAACAGGACACCCATAGAACACGACACGGAAAGAGGCGAGCTGAACTACAACATCTGGCACGACATATTCGAAGTGACACCGAACATACCGCTAAGGCTGAACAGCAATATGTACAAAGAAAAAGAAGAAAACGCATCCGACATAATACTACTGTACCAAAGGAAAAAAGGGACGGGGGACTGGGCATGGATCCACGGATTCCAACACGACAGCATGCAGGCAGCTGGAACAGGAGGATATGAACTGACATGCGGACCGGGTGAAACACACGGAGAGACAAAGCTAAAAAAATACATGGCTGTAAAACACTGCAACGACACCGTAAAATACAAGATGCAGGCAAGCTTAGCAGAAGCAATGAAAATCGTGAAAACACTGAAACCGCAGGAAGAAGAACCGAAAAACCAGACAAGACTGCTGATAGAAGACGGAGTGCTGACAATCCCGCAAAAAATAAGCATGCAAGTGGAAAACGGGAAAAAAGGGATACTGCTCGAAATCGAAGCGGTGAAAATACACGAATAAGGTCAAAATTCCAAACGGTTCCACTCAAGAATCTTCTTCGCGTCACTCTTATGCGTGTATCTTTCAGTCATCTCCAAAGAATGATGATCGGCCAACTCCATAACCATCTTCGGAGGAACACCCTGTTCAAGCATCTCAGTGATGCCGGTGTCCTTCAAACTGTAAAACTGATAAGACAACGGAAGCTGTAAATCATCCCGCATACGCGACCATGTACGTCCAACATCACGCGTGTTACGCATATTGCAACCGGGACGATAACGGTCGCTGAAAATGAACATGCCCTTGTCAAAACCGGAAATCGAACGGAAATAGGACATAATATCGTCCGGCAAAGCCAAAGTTCGGGAATGATGGTTCTTTGCAACAGAAGAAGGAATAACAAGAAGACAGTCGCGGAAATCAATGTCACCGACACGAAGCATCAAGATCTCCTTGGGACGTACAAGAAGACGATAACAAAGCAACATGACGTAAACAAATTCAGGCTCGTCGGAAGCACGGAAATACTCAAGAATACGGGCCCTGTCCTCAGGAGGGATAACAGTACGAACCTTGCCATCGCAGCGCTTATGGGAAATGCAGGAAAAAGGATTGTCCTTGATATAGGACATGTGTACAAAATGCTGAAATAAAGTGCACATGAAACGAAGATAATTGTTGTAGGTCTTGTTTGAAACACGAGCGTCAAACTCAAGCAAACGCATAAAACGCCTGGCATCATCGGAAGAAAAAAGAGCAACAAGACGATCGCCATAACCAATATCGCCAAGCCAGGAACAGAAACGCCCGGCATAAGACCTGTAACAACGCATCGAATCAGCCCGCAAAGTGCGAGACTTCAAATCAATGAAATCACGAACAGCGGAAAAAAGCGTAGGACAGCCATTACTAACAGCATCGTCAAGAAAAGGGTTCCAACCATCATACAGACGGGAATTGATGTCGTGTATGACAGCGTTGGCATATTTCTCACGCTCATGAGACTTGCGGATATGGTTCAACTTTACCTTCTTACGGACCCAGGTATTGGAAAAAGGATTGACAACATAGTAGGCAACGAAACATTCCTTGCCTTTGTAATACTGGGCTGGCCTGAATTTGATTTCCGAAAAAGACATATTTTTTTATTCCTTTCTATGTTTGTTGGCCCACAAAAAGGAATCGATAAACTGTCCCGATACTGTCCCGGCTGGACTTCAAAAATAAGCCCAAAATGCTGACTAATAGCGATTTTGGGCTTTCCTGCGGAAAGTGAGGGATTCGAACCCCCGGTAGCTGTGACACTACGGCGGTTTTCGAAACCGCTGCCTTAAGCCACTCGGCCAACTTTCCGTGTCAATGCCCCATTTTCAAATGAGGCGGCAAAGATACAAAAAATGCGGGAAACCTCCGCCTGTTTTTTTTTATTTGTTTTGCCGGTGTGCAATTTCTTTTTCGTATTTTTGCCGTTCCAAATTTAACAATCAATTCTTAATTTTAATACCCAAACCCTATGAAGAAAATCTTTACTTTATGTATGGTTTTGTGTGCAGCCTTCACGCTTTCCGCACAAACCGTTGTGCTGTCGGAGGACTTCTCCTTGATTACTGACAGTACAAGTTATGTCATTTCAAATCTGGATAATTTCACCAACATGCCAGGCTGGACAGATACTCTGGCCTATCCGAGTTCCGGTAAACTGAAACTGGGAAAGTCTAGCGTTGGTGGATATTTGCAAACGCCGGTTTTGGACCTTTCGGCAAATGGTGGTAATTTCACCCTGAGTTTTGATGCGGAGGCTTGGTACAATGATGAAACTACGCTCAACGTGTATGTGGATGGTACACTCTATGAAGTATCCGGATTGCAGAATGATGGTTCATACGGCTCATATACCCATTTTGAGCTGCCTCTTACTGGAGGTACAGCATCCTCTACTATCCGTTTCCAAAGCCGTCAGGCATCCCATGCCCGCTTTTTCATTGACAACATTCTGGTGGTTTCCCAACAGGCTGGCCCCGATACTGTCGGACCTGTCGTCACCTCTGTGTTGGCAAACAACAATGCTGTTACGGTCAGGTTTAATGAGGCGTTGGATGCTACTACGGCTCAGAATACTTCCAATTACACTCTTGACAACAATACCGTTGTCACGGGTGCGACCCTGTCCGGCAATGTCGTTTCTTTGGCTGTGAATCCGGCCATAGTGGAAGGCTCTACCTACACGCTGACCGTCCAAGGTGTGGCCGACACCCTTGGAAATGTAATGGCTCCCGACACCATCGTGTTCTCTTTCGGTGTGGCTCCCGAATTCCAGTGCGCCACCATCGCCGAACTGAGAAGCAAATGGCCTGGAACCTACAATATTGACTCCAACTTGTTCGACAATGTGGTGTATAAACTCACGGGTGAGTTCATCGTTACCGGTGTTAACGAGAGTTATCGCCATCAGACATTCATCCAGGATGCCACCGGGGCCATAGTCATTGATGACAATTCTCATTTGATGGCTTCCTATAATGCGGGAGACAAGCTTTCCGGCATTATGGGTAAACTCACCTGTTATTATGGTATGTTGCAGTTTTCCATCACGGAAGCATACAATGAAGATGCCATTAGTGTGTACAACTCTGTCGAGCCCCTTGTCGTTTCTGTTTCCGACATTCAAGATGTGAATTACATGAACAACCACCAGGCCGAACTCCTGCGCATGAATAATGTGACCTTCTCCGAGACGGGTGATATCGAAAACAATGGTAAATATACGGTCACTCAGGATGGCCAATCTGCCAATTGTGTGTGGATTCACTTCTGGAATGTGGCAGGCCTGTCGGGTGCCCCTATCCCCACCATACCGGTGTCTCTGCTTGGTGTCAATAAGATCAACTACGGCTCATATTACCTGATTCCGAGAAAGGGAGAGGACCTTGGCACGGGTGTCGCACAATATCTTACAGAAAATGATTTGGTGATCTATCCCAATCCTGTCACTGACCAACTCAATGTGTCGTTGCGCACGAACAAATATCAGGTTACGCGCGTGGCCATCTACGACATGAACGGCAAACTGGTGTGCAGCCAACAGGTCGCTGATAACCTTATTCGTATGGATGTCCAAGGATTCTCCGCCGGCACCTATTTCCTGCGCCTGTCGGATGGGAAGAATATGATGACAACGAAATTTATCAAGAAATAAGGATATTATATCCGATGAAAGAAAAAGAGGATGACTGTGAGGCCATCCTCTTTTCTTTTGTTACCAGACCGCTATGGCCCGATTTTCTAACTCAGATGAAGGTCGTGCCCCATCTTTTCCTGCTTGGTGCGCAGGTAACGTTCGTTGATCTTGTTGGGTTGGATGATGATGGGGATGGTGTCCACGATTTCGATGCCGTGGGCGGTGAGACCTACCCGCTTGGCGGGGTTGTTGGAGATCAGCCGGATATGAGTGGCGTTCAAGTCGCGCAGGATCTGGGCTCCGATGCCGTAGTCGCGCTCGTCAGCCTTGAATCCCAGCTCTAAATTGGCTTCCACCGTGTCGCGGCCGAGCTCTTGCAGATGATAGGCGCGCAGTTTGTTCACCAGACCGATGCCACGACCCTCCTGGCTCATGTAAAGCACAAGGCCTTTGCCTTCCTTGTCCACCATCTCCATGGAGCGGTGCAGCTGTTCGCCGCAGTCGCACTTGGCTGATCCGAAGATGTCGCCCGTGGCGCAGGAGGAGTGTACCCGCACCATGACGGGTTCGCCGTCCGCCCATTCACCCTTCTTGAGGGCCAGATGGGTGGCTCCGTTGTTGAGTTGGGTATAGGCGATGAGCTTGAAGTTGCCCCATCGCGTGGGCAGGTTTACTTCCTGTTCCTTGCGGATCAGCTTCTCGCTCTGCAGACGGTAGGCGATGAGCTTCTCGATGCTCGTGATTTTGAGGTCGAACTTGTGTGCCACCTCCATCAGTTGGGGCAGGCGGGCCATGGTGCCGTCGGGGTTGATGATTTCGATGAGGGCACCCACGGGATTGAGGCCCGCGAGGCGAGCCATATCCACAGTCGCTTCCGTATGTCCCGCGCGCACCAGCACACCGCCGTCACGCGCTCGCAGGGGGTTTACATGCCCCGGACGACCGAAGTTGGAGGGCTTCATCGTAGGGTCGGCCAGCGCCTTGATGGTGGCTGCCCGGTCGTGCATCGACACGCCCGTGGTGCAGCCGTGTTCCAACAAGTCTACTGTCACCGTGAAGGGTGTGCCATGCAGCGAGGTGTTGCTGTTCACCTGCATCTCCAGGCTCAGCTCCTCACAACGCTGTTGGGTCAACGGGGCACATAAGACGCCCCGTCCGTATTGCAGCATGAAATTCACCTTCTCCGGCGTGATTTTCTCCGCCGCAATGATGAAATCACCCTCGTTCTCACGGTCCTCGTCATCCACCATGATGACGAATTTGCCCGCTTTAAAATCTTCTAACGCTTCTTCTATTGAATTGAGTTTGATATCCATGAAAATATGGTTCTGTTATGTTAGATTATGGAGTTGTTAAATTCTGTTATTGTTGTTGCTGCTGGTAGAACTTCAGTGAGCGAATAGCCCAAAGAGATCCGTTGGTTGCACCATATTTATGGTAGCGGAGGGCTATTCGGAATGAGTTGTTGCCTACAACGCTCATGTCCAAAGCATTACTTAAAGAGAAATTGGATTGAAAATCATTCAGGTTGGGATTGAATGGAGTCCAATCGCTTTCGTTAAATTCACCGCCTTGATAGGTTGTGGAATAATAGACTTGGTAATAATCGGGCTGGCTGGTGATGGTGTTCTGATGATCCACCCGTAGTGTTACACCTTCAAGATCCGATAGTGTGATTTGCGGGGAAATAAGCCAGTCGTCACACTCCGTGGAGGTGGCATTGTGATATACGAATTGCGATCCCTCATATGTCTGGGGTATCCAGGCGTTGTTTGCCGGATACATGCTCCAGCCTCCCGAGACAAAACAATTGTTGTCCAATGCAATGTCTTTTATCAGGATGTTCTCTATGGTGTGCGCGAACTGGATATCTTCCTTCGTGCGGAGAGTCAGCTGATAGATCTGTTTTCCGCCCGTGGTGTAAACGGAGAGGATTCCATACAGACAGTATTTCTTTGTGGCATCTATTGTGATGGAACGGAAGTTGGCGTAGTTGGAGGTACGCACCACCACGGAGTCCCCGTTGATGAAAACGGATCTGTCCATGGTCATGTCGTTGGTGGCCAAGGGCTTTCCGTTATCGGAACTTTTGAATTTACAGCCGTCAATGCGGACCAGGCAGTTTACGTTTTCCGTTGTCAATTCATTCTTGCCAGTCACATTGATGGGGTTGGCCACGAAAGGATGGTTCGGATCCGGCATCCCATCTTTGTGAATGTAGTTGTCAAGGGCTTGGGGATGGATGCGCCCAACAGAACCGACATATTTCCAGCCGATCTGGTGTTTGCCATGATAATCGCCCACAATGAGGCCGCGGCAGTCCAGGTAGATTGTCTGTCCGACGGGATAATCGTTGTAGAGGCTGGAACGGTCGATGGAGATTTCAATACCGCCGGTCTCATCCTGGATAGTCATGTATTTGTAGCAGTTGCCCCCTTGGTCGGAGCTGACCACCACCGCTTTCACGATGAAGGGCTCGTCCCAACGGCAGATGGAGTCCTGCGCCCCTGTGCCCAACACGGTGTGTTTGGCCTTGATGTCGGCAATGGTGTGGTTGGCGGCAGGCCCGGAATAGACGGGAACCTGGAATTCGGGTTCCTGCCAGCGGTTGCAGGTTACAAATAACAATGCCATGACGGCATAACATGCAAATATGATTGTTCTTTTCATAATAATCAAGATTATTTGGTTACAAGGGCCGAAACGGCAATCGAACTAATATACCAGGACTTGCTGTTACCGGTAAACCGATAGGCGAAGCGGAACTGGCTGCTTTGTGCATCCGTAGGGATGTTGAAGGTGAAATCCGTTTCCGAGGTGGAAAACTCGGACATGGGAACCTCTATCCAGTCGGTGCCACCGTTGGCTGAATAATAGAGTTTCATCATGGTGTTGTCGCCGCCGGAGGGGGCGCGATGCGTGAAGGAGAGCACCGACGACTGCACATTCGACAAGTTGATGGCGGGCGACATCAGCCAGCTGTCGGTGGCTCCGTTGGCTGTGATGTAGAACCCGTTGAAACTGGTGTTGGAGAGCACGTTCCACTCACTGCCGGAGGCTGTCTGGGTCCATCCTTCGTTGAAGGCGTTCGGATAATTTACCGTGAATATGGATTCAAAATGCGGCGGGGCCACAAAGCCCTGTACGTCGTTCAAATCGCGGATCACCATCTGTATGTCATCGTTGTAGCGGGTCAGGATGCCGACCACCGTGCCAGTGCCTTCAGGAAGCATTACTGCGCGGAAATTGGCGTAGTTGCTGGTGCGCAGCACCACCTTGCCGCCGCCGGCCAGGTTGATGTTGTGCGAGGTTGCAGCGGCTGCATCCGAATAGGTGGAATGGCCACCGTCCTCAAAGGTGGCTCCCTCCAACCGTACCAGACGGTTGAAGTATTCGGCAGGAAGCTCGGAGGCCTTCGCCGGGACAGAGGTCAGCGTGATGAAGGGCTCCACTGTCTGGCAAGGACCGTCGCAGTAAATGTACTGATAGGCCTTGTTGGAAGGAATAGACTCCATCTTGCCGTTGGCCCAGATACCCATCTGCGGGAGCCGGCGGTAATCGCCAAGGTCAAGGCCGTTACACTTGACATATACTCGTTGTCCGAGACGGTATTTGTTGAACAGGGTCGAGCTGTTGATCTTGATTTGGATGCCGCCTGTGGAATCCTCGATGTTGATGTACTTGTAGCAGTTGCCCTGCTCATCTGAGGAGGTGACGATACCTGAGATGATGATGTCGGCGGAATCTTCCGACAGATGGTCGTAGGAGTCCAGACTTCCGATGGTGTGCATCGCCAGCAGTTCGGCGATGGTGGTGTTGGCCACACCGTCATATACCGGCATCGGGGCCACGTCCTGTTGCCAGTTGCACGAAGCGAACAGCACGCACAGGACGGCCAGTGCCATACTTGTTAATATATTGTGTGCTATTTTCATATTGCTTGTTTTTATCATTGGTTAAAACGAAAAATTGATACCCAGATAGAATGTCGTTCCAAAAGCGTAATAGTACTTGTTGGCGAACTTGTTCACATTATAGTTGGAGTAGTCGAAACGGTACTGTTCCCAGGCGGTGGTCACCAGGTTCTTGTTGTTTAAGAGGTTGGTGACGCTGGCGTTGAAGCCGATGTTGTACTTGTGCGCCACACGCCAGGATTTGCTTACTGACACGTCCAGGGTGAACTGGCCTTTCAGACGCTCTTGGTCGGCCACCTGGTGGTAGAGCTCCGAATTCTCATCCAGGGCTCCGCGTGCGGTGGAGGTGCGGCGTTCGGGATTGAGGTCACAGTAGATCTTGTCGAAATAGTTGGCGTTGATGTTTACCCACCAGTAGTTGTAGTTGAACTTCAGTCCGGCGGTGGCGGCCACCTGCGGGGTGCCGGCCACATGGTAGTTCTTCCAATAGACAATACGGTCCACATCGCCCTCGAAGTCGGTGCCGTTCTCGGCGTTCATCGTCACCTCGGCGCGGTCGGAGTAGCGGTAGTCACCCCAAGTGCCGGCCAGGATGAGGGAGAACATGCTGCCAAGCTTGATCTCGGTGCCCAGCTCAAAGCCGAAATGGCGCTGGTCGATGCCGGAGATGGAGTAGTTGACCATGCTGGCATAGTCATCGTGGTAGAAACTGATGAGGCGGGTGGCGTCCAGTATCTGGGTGAAGAAGGCCGTGGCGCGCAACTTGATGGCAGGGTAGGAGAGCACGTAAGAGAGATCGGCGGTGTAGATGGTCTCGTTCTTCAGGTTGTCCACATATTTGTTACGGATGCGCGGCGCCACGAAGGCGTTGAGCACGCTGGGAGCCTTCGATTCAGCCATCCCATTCAGGACCAGGTAGTTTCTGCCGTTGATTTTATACGTTATGCCCAACTTGCCGGCTCCTTCCAGGAAGGATTTCCAATCCGATTGTCCATAGGATTCGTTTTGGAAACGCCCGTTCTGCATGTGACCCACGCGGCAGAACTCTGTACCGCCAATTTCACCACCAAAATGGAACGCAATATGGTTGAAGGTGAAGAGTGCGGTGCTCCAAAGACGTTGCGTGTATATTTTATAATCATAATTGTAGCCAAACACATCACCTTCGTACAGGGTGTCGTCCTTGTGGAGCAGGTCGTTATATTGGATGTTGTAGTCATCCGGGAAATCGCCTTCTGAAAACTTGTCCACATCCAGCCAGTAGGAGCCGCCCAGCAGGTCGTTGATGGTCTTGTAGTTCTTCTGCTTCATGCCGCGCACGTCCGCACCGCCGAACAGTTTGATGTGCTCGCTCAAGGTGGCGTTGAAGTTGCTGCTTCCGCCCAGTTGGAAATGGTCGTAGCGGCGGTTTTCAATCATGTACTGGGCGCGTTTGCCTTGTGAGGCGGCCAGCTGGTTCACCGCATACATGTTATCCCAGTTGACCTGGGTGTAGGACTGGTCGTTGGAGGTCCAGAGGTCGAGGATGTTCTGATAATAACCGGAGGTGTCGCCATTGTTGATCTGATAAGAGGGCAGGTTGCGGTAGTAGTCGGGACGCGGGTCGGGCACGTCGTACCAGTTCAGCGAGGTGGTGTTGTTGCGTCCGAAGGTGCTTGCCAACGTGGTGTTCACCTGTATCTTGCCGTTCTTGGGGGTGTAGGTGTGCGTAAGCAGCACTACCGGCTCGCATACGGAACGCACGCGGGCGTTGCGCTGCTTGCCCTGGTACCAGCCCCAGTTGGCGTTGTAGTAGTTGTTGTCCAGCAGGTCGTAAACCTCCTGCACCGAGTTGGACTGCATGCCTCGGGAAGTGTAGGAGGCGAAGGCGGCGAGGTTCAGGGCGTGCTCGTCGTTGAACTTCTTCTCTGCAGCGAAGAAGCCGGCGAAACTGTTGTAGGTGGTGCCTTCCACGTAGGACAAGGTGTGTCCGAAACGGGCGGACAGTGAGCCCACCACCGACCAGCCGTTCTTCATCACGCCGGTGGAGCCGGTCAGCATGAAGCGGTTGCTGTAGGTGCGGTTTGACAGCGAGTAGGTGGCCCGCACCTGCCGGCGGAAGTTGCTGGCCCGCAGGTTGTAGTTCGTGGCCCCGCCGATGTCGCCGAACACAAACGCGGCCGGATTGATGTTCAATATGTTTTCCGGATAACGGAAGATGTGGTTCAGGCCGCCCCACTGGGAGTAGGAGGCGCGCTCGGTCACCCGGCTATTCATGGCAAAGCCGTTCATGCACACATCCTGATACTTGTTGTCATACCCGCGTGCGCGGAAATAGGCGATGCTGAAGGTGTAGGAGGTGTTGTTGGTGTACACGTCCTGCGAGGAGTGCAGCAAACCGGGAACGAAATTGCTGCTTCCGCTTTCGCTGTCATCCTCCTGCCCTTCACTCACGTCCGAGGCGTTGTCACTCTGGCTCGGCACTCCGCGAAGCGTATCTGTTTGGTTCTGCTCCGTCTTTCCTTTCTTACTCTTTGTTTTTCCAGTATCTTGGGAATATGCTGAAAAACAAAATGTTAAAATGAGAAAGATCCAAAATAAAGTCTTTTTCATAAGCGATGATGTTGGTCGTTAAAAAGTGTGCAAAGATACGAATTAATTGGTAAATATTGATGGCGAAAAAGTAATTCTCACCACAAATATCTGCGGTTATTTTCGTACTTTTGCCGCGTTTTTATGCGTATAACATTGTTGGGAACCGGAACTTCGCAGGGCGTGCCCGTGGTGGGATGCCCCTGTGCGGTCTGTCATTCGACGGACACACGCGACCAGCGTCTCCGCACCTCCGCTTTTGTGGAAGTGGACGGCACAAACATCCTCATTGATGCCGGCCCCGACCTTCGTATGCAGCTCCTGCACAACAACATCACCCGTGTGGATGCCATCCTTGTCACCCATGAGCACAAAGACCATCTGGCCGGACTGGACGACATACGCCCCATATACTTCAAACAGGAACGGCCCATAGACATCTATTCTCTTCAGAGGGTGGCCAATGTCATCCGCAAGGATTTCGACTATGCCTTCAAGGCCCATCCCTATCCCGGGGTGCCGGCCTTCCGCCTACATAATGTGCGCGATGATGTTTTTCAAGTGAAAAATGTGGAAATACAGCCCATCCATGTGCGCCATCTCACCCTGCCGATTCTCGGTTTCCGCATAAAGGATTTCGCCTACATCACAGATGCCAGCTTTATCTCCGAATCGGAGTTGAACAAGTTGAAAGGATTGTCTGTGTTGGTTATTAATGCGTTGCGGATAAAAGAGCATTATTCGCATTTCAATCTGGAGCAGGCCTTGCAGATTGTCAGTCAGCTGCAACCCCGGCAGGCGGTCATCACCCATATCTCGCACGAGATGGGGCTTTACGCGGATGTGGCCCAACAATTACCCGACAACGTCCTGCTTGGCTTCGACGGCCAGACGCTCCACTGCTAAACGGTCGCGCTTAAGCTGCTCGACCAGCTCCGTCGCATCCTGGAATTTTTTTTCGTCCCGTATTTTGGATAAAATGGTGAACGCCAATTTTCGTCCATAGAGGTTCCCATGAAATCCGAGGATATGAATTTCAAATGATAACTCGTTGAGTTTTAGTGTTGGGCGTGTGCCTACGTAAAGCATTCCTGTAAATGGTCCGTCCGTGAGGAAAACGCGTACGGCATACACGCCTTTCTCAATCTCCGGCATATTTTCGAATTGCAGGTTGGCTGTTGGGAAGCCGAACTTGCTGCCGTTATGATAACCATGAATGACGCGGGCGGAAAACAATGTACAATTACAATTAATAATTAACAATTAATAATTAATAGATGAGATGGGTGGGCAAAACTTATGACCCAGTAGCCAATTTCCAAAATCCAAATTCTAACCGACCGAGCCGGATAATGAGATGCTCAGCAGTTTCTGGGCTTCCACGGCGAACTCCATGGGCAGTTTGCTCAGCACGTCTTTGGCGTAGCCGTTGACAATCAGGCCGATGGCTGTCTCTTTGTCGATGCCGCGCTGCTGGCAGTAGAAGAGCTGGTCGTCGGAGATTTTGGAGGTGGTGGCCTCGTGCTCGAGGATGGAGGACGAGTTTGCGCACTGGATGTCGGGCCACGTGTGCGCACCGCACTTGTCGCCCATGAGTAGGGAGTCGCACTGCGAGAAGTTGCGGGAGTTTTCGGCGTTCTTGCCCACTTTCACCAGTCCGCGGTAGCTGTTCTGGCTGTGGCCTGCGGAAATGCCCTTGGAAACGACCAGGCTGCGCGTGTTGCGGCCCAGATGGATCATCTTGGTGCCCGTGTCGGCCTGCTGGAAATTGTTGGTCACGGCCACGGAGTAGAACTCGCCTACGGAGTTGTCGCCCTTGAGCACACAGCCGGGGTACTTCCAGGTGATGGCGGAGCCGGTTTCCACCTGCGTCCACGAGATTTTGGAGTTGGCGCCCTTGCAGAGGCCGCGTTTGGTCACTAAGTTGTAGATGCCGCCGTTGCCCTCCTTGTCGCCCGGATACCAGTTCTGCACCGTGGAGTATTTGATTTCGGCATCCTTCATGGCGATCAGTTCCACGACAGCCGCATGAAGCTGGTTCTCATCGCGTTGCGGGGCGGTGCAGCCTTCCATGTAGCTCACGTACGCGCCTTCGTCGGCGATGAGCAGCGTGCGCTCGAACTGGCCCGTCTTGGCTGCGTTGATGCGGAAGTAGGTGGAGAGCTCTATCGGGCAGCGCACACCTTTGGGGATGTAGCAGAAGGAACCCTCGCTGAACACGGCGGAGTTCAGCGCCGCGTAGAAGTTGTCGGTGTAGGGCACTACGGAGCCGAGGTACTGGCGCACCAGATCGGGGTATTGCTGGATGGCCTCGCCGAACGAGCAGAAGATGATGCCCTGCTTCTTCAGCGTCTCCGAGAAGGTGGTCTTCACCGACACGGAGTCCATGACGGCATCCACGGCCACGCCGGCCAGCACCTTCTGTTCTTCCAAGTTGATACCCAGCTTGTTGAAAGTGTCAACAAGCTCGGGGTCCACCTCGTCCATGCTGGCGAGCTGCTTTTTCTTTTTGGGAATGGCCAGATAGGTGATATCTTGGTAGTCAGGACGTTTGAAGTTGAGATGTCCCCATTGGGGCTCCTTGAGGGTGGTCCAGTGACGGTAGGCCTTCAGGCGGAACTCCAGCAGCCATTCGGGTTCGTTCTTGCGGGCGGAAATCCTGCGCACGATGTCCTCGCTGAGGCCCTTGGGAAACTCCTCTATATCAATATCCGATGTGAACCCGTATTTGTATTCGTCCTGGGTGATTTCATCTAATATATTCTGGTCTTTTTTATCCTGCATATAATAAAAATGGTATTGTTTTTTTGAGGGTGCAAAAATACGAATTTTGTAAAAAAAAGCACACACCTCTCTCAAAGTGTGTGCTTCTGTTTTTAGAATTTCTCAAACCCTTTAGGCGGCGGCTGCTATGATGATGAGCATGACGGGAATCATCAGGATGCAAAGGCTCATTATCACGATGGTGAATATGCCGCAGAATTTCCATAAAGATTTGTTGTTTTTCAGGAAATCAAGTACGGCCTCGTTGCTGTTGCTGTGAATGGCCAGGTCGGCGGCATTGGCAGCCCGCTTCAAGTACAGGGTGGGGAAAATGTACACCACCGCACACGCGAGGTACAGGATGCCGATAATCCAGAATGGCATGTTGAGGTTTTGGATATCTCCCATCAGTGGCGAGGTGACCATACAGGCAAGCCCGCCGAGCACCGTCATCGCAATGCTGATAATCATCAGCACAAAAAAGAATTTCATCCATTTGCCGATGCTGTATAGATAGGCTCTGGCGTAGTCCATCTGCTGGAGTTCATCCTCGGTAAATCTGCCGCCCGTTGCTTCTGTATAGGGCTGAGTTTGTGTTTCTTCCGAAACATTTAATACTTCTTCTTCCATAATATTTTTTTTAATGTTAATTTGGCTACAAAGATATAAAAAATGATGTATCTTTGCGCTTTTTCAATGGAATAATACATTTGTTTAATAATCAGAATCTTAACATGCAAAAATCCTTTATACAAGTTCTTTTGTCCGTCGTGGTTCTGTTGTGTTTGGCCGGCGGCACATTGTCAGCGCAGCCGGAGATGCAGCGTCCGCCGCAACAGCCCTCCAACAGCGGTGTGGTCATGGGAAGCATCGTGGATGCCAGCGGCGTCCCGTTGCAATACGCCTCTGTGAACGTGAAAAAGGTCAAGGATTCCACCACCGTGCAGTACGGCATCACTGATGTGGACGGAAAGTTTCTGCTGGAGAATATTCCTTTTGGAAAATATTTTGTTGAGATACAATATGTTGGATACCAAAAATCCGTGTCGCAGGCCTTTGAAATCAACCAGGCCAACTCGGTTTACAAAATCCACAAATACAAGATGTCGAACAAGAACTCGGAGCTGGGCGAGGTGGTCATCCGGGCGCAGCGCGACATGCTGCAGACCAATCTCGACAAGACGGTCTTCAACGTGGAGTCGAGCATCAACGCCACCGGGCAGACCGCCGTGGAGGTGCTGGAGGAGATTCCCTCGGTGTCGGTGGATGTGGAGGGTAACGTGAGCCTGCGGGGCAGCGAGAATGTGACCATTCTGGTGGATGGGCGTGCCACGAACCTGACGCTGGACCAGATTCCCGCCGAACTCATTGAGAGCATTGAGGTTATCACCAATCCTTCGGCCCGTCTGGAGCCCGACGGCATGGCGGGCATCCTGAATGTGGTGCTTAAAAAGAAAAAAGAGTCGGGATTCAACGGCATGGCTACGCTGGGCGTTTCGTCGTCGCTGATACATCCGGAGGACAAACATCAGATGTACTTGTCGGGGTATAATGGCAACATCAACTTCAACTACCGTTATGACAAGATAAACCTCTTTGTCAGTTACGGTTACCGGCAGTTTATGCGCCGGAATGCGGGTAGCATGTGGCGCGATTCCTGGTTCGGCACTGAGCGCGACAGCCTCCACCAGAGCAGTTCGGGAAGGAACAGTGACCATTTCCACAACGTGTCGCTCTCGTTCGACTATTTCATCAACGCCCGCAACACCATCACCTTCAACGTGAGCGGCCATTTCGGCGGCATGAAGCGCAACAGCCAGCTCAACTCCCTGACTTTGCAGATGCTCGACCCCGATCCGTTAGTGTTGAATGATTATGAGCAGACCGGACAGAACAGCCGCAACTTCAAGAGTGTGGATGCCTCTGTGAATTACAAGAAGACATTCTTGACCAAGGGGATGGAGCTTACCTCAGACCTTTTCTTCACGCAGCGTAACGGCTTGGCCATTGACTGGCAAAAGCAGGATCATTTTGAGGGACGGGATGATTACTATCAGACCACAAACACATGGAATCGCCATCGTGACGCTTCCGCCCAGCTGGATTTCGTGACCCCGGTGGGCAACGGCGGCCGTATCGAGACCGGATACAAGTTCTCATATCGGAACATCCGTCAGGATTACCGCTTCTATTCAGGCAGATCGGAAATGGATACGGTGGAGGATCCGAACCAACGTAACGACTTTGATTTTTCGGAATATATTAACGCCCTGTATTTTATCTATTCCAACACTTTCTGGAAGAAATTGCAGGTGCAGGTGGGCTTGCGCGGGGAGATTTCGTACACGGTATCCGATCTCCAGTCCATTGACACGGTTTACCGTTATCTGAACTACGACCATTTTGCCCGCAACTTCTTCTTCCCCACGGTGCATTTGAAATACGTCATCACGCCGGAACACTCGCTGCAGCTCAGTTTCTCGCGTCGCGTGCAGCGTCCGCGTTTCCACCAGCTGAACCCGTTTGTCGATTATTCGGACAAGGAGAACCTCACCTGCGGTAATCCGGCTCTGGAGCCCGAGTTTGCCAATTCGGTGGAGCTGGGCTATATGTTCACCAAGAAGCAGACGTCGTTCAGTGTGACGGCCTTCTACCGCCGCCGCACGAATCTGATCACCCGCTACACGGAGCTGGACACGATGTATGTGGACGGCGAGTACATGCCCTACACCATGACCTCCTACATGAACTACAACAAGAGCCAGAATTTCGGTCTGGAGGCCTTTTTCAGCCAGCGGGTCAAGAAGGTCTGGAAGGTGAGTGTTACGGGTAGCTTCTACCGCAATATCATCGACAGCGACAACCTTCTGGATGAGAACCTCTCCCGCGACTGGTCGTGGAATGTGGGCGTGAACCAGACGTTCACCCTGATGAAGGACTTCGACCTGCAGTTGGATTTCCGCTACCGTTCGCCGTCGCTCACCTCTGGCAGTATGGGCTGGGGCATGAACGGAGTGGGGCAGGGCCGGCGTTCGGCTAACTACCGCCTGAACTTCGGTTTGAAGAAGGGCTTCTTGAAAAACTCGCTGGTGGTCAGTTTCAACATCCGCAACGTGCTCTACTTCATCCCTGCGGTGCGCCAGATGCAGATCGCCTCGTGGCAGAACTGTGCCGTGTATGACGAATACTATGAGCCGAATGACGGCAATGGATACTACTCGTACAGCGTGCGTGAGAATTCCGGTTTCAACATGTCGCTGAATGTCACGTATAAGCTGAATAACTACCGCAACCGTCCGCAGAAGATTTCCGCCGACGATGATTATTCGGAAGGCGAAATGTAATCCGCCCAACGCGCTTGATTTTTTTGTATTTTTGCAAATTAAAAATTTCACGTAAGATGAGAAACACCCTGCTGCTCCTGTTTGTTGCTGTAATCGGATTTTCGCCCCTTTTCGCGCAGCCTTCCCAAACCCCATATACGGGTAAGGAGGCGGATAAAAACGCCAAGCCTATCGTTTTCCGCGACCGTTTGGTGATGGATGTGTTCCACACGTTCTGGATGGGGATGCCCCAGGAGGTGAAGCATCTGAAGTTTGATCCCGGTTTCAATTTCTCCGCCATGTGGGATTTCAAACTCAAGGAGAAGCCCCTGGCTTTCGGATTGGGTGTTGGCATTTCCTACTACACCCAGTACAGCAACGCGCTGCTGCGGTACGACAAGGAGGACGACATCATGCGCTATTATTTGGTGCCGGAAAGCGTCACTTACAAGCTCTTGAAAATGAACTATCTGAACGTGAACATCCCGTTGGAGTTCCGTTATCGTCATGAAAATGGCTTCAAGTTTACCGTCGGTGCACGTGCAGGCCTCATCTGCGAGGTTTCCCAGAAATACAAAGGGCAGGACCCTTCCAACCCGAGTGACACGCTGATGTACAAGAATTTGAATATTCAGAACAAATTCAAGTACAGTGTGGATGTTTACACCCGTATCGGATGGAAGTTTGTGGACCTGTATTATTCGTTCCAGGTCACGCCGCTGTTCACCACCGGCAAGGGCCCGAAGATTTATCCGATGTCGGTGGGCATCTCCCTCAGTCTGTTCTAAAGAGGGTTGGCTAATGGCAAGATTAGTAACAAATAAAATTCTATAGTTATGGCGATTTTCTACATCATGATCATCCTGTTTGTGTTGGGGTATCTCTGCATAGCCCTGGAACATCCCTTGAAGGTCAACAAGGCGGCTTTCGCGCTGCTGTTGGGTGTCTCCATGTGGGTGTTGTACGTCATCGCGGGGGAGGGCATCTTCGATGTCACGAACTTCGGGGCCGGCTTTGAGGCTTTCAAGGCGGAGCATCCTGCCTCGGCGCACCCGTTCATCGACTTCATCACAACGCACGAGCTCATCGAGCATCTGGGCGACATTGCCGAGATCCTCTTCTATCTGATGGGTGCGATGACGGTGGTGGAACTCATTGACACGTATCAGGGTTTCAGCATCATCACCGACCACATCAAGACCACCAACAAGGTGAAACTGTTGTGGATATTGGGATTCATCACCTTCTTCTTCTCCGCCATTCTGGACAACCTGACCACGGCTATTGTCATGGTGGCCCTGTTGCGGAAGCTGCTGCCCGACCAGCACGACCGCTGGTTCTTCGGCGGTGTGGTCATCCTGGCGGCTAATGCGGGCGGCGCGTGGAGCCCCATCGGCGATGTGACGACCATCATGCTGTGGGTGGCCGGCAAGGTCTCCACGGGCGCGGTCATGCTCCATGCCTTCATCCCAAGCCTTGTCTCCATGATTATCCCGCTGATCGTGATTTCCTTCTTCGAGAAGGGTGAGATTGACGCTTCCCAGCGTCAGGTGGAGAACACGGAAAGTTCTATTCCCACGTGGCAGCGCAATCTGATCTTCTGCCTCGGCATCCTGGCCCTGGTCTTCGTGCCCATTTTCAAAATCCTCACCCACCTGAAACCATACATGGGCATCATGCTTGGCCTGTCTGTCCTGTGGATTGTGACGGAGGTGTTGCACAAGACCAACCAGAAGCAGATGCAGCATTTCACCATCTCGGGCGTGCTCACCCGCATCGACCTGCCCACCATCCTGTTCTTCCTCGGCATCCTGTTGGCTGTGGCCGGACTGCAGAGCGCGGGTCATCTCTCCATGCTGGCTGCCGGTATGGACACTCTCTTTAACGGCAATTTCTACCTTATCGATACGATTATCGGTGTGCTCTCATCCATCGTGGACAACGTGCCGCTGGTGGCTGGTGTGATGGGCATGTATGACTTCCCCATCGACCATGCTTTGTGGGTGTATTTGTCCTACTGTGCCGGTACGGGTGGCAGCCTTTTGATCATCGGTTCCGCTGCAGGCGTGGCCGTGATGGGCATGGAGAAAATCGATTTCGTATGGTATCTGAAACACATCACCCCTTACGCGCTGTTGGGCTACCTGGCCGGCGCAGGCGTGTATATCCTGATGGACAAGCTGTATATGGCCTTGGGTATCGGGATGGCGCACACGATGGCCCTGCTTCCTCCCACGATACCGATGGTGGGGTAAGGATGTTTTGAGTGAAAAACGTATAGCATAGCGGCTGGTTCAGAAATGGATCAGCCGTTTTGCTTTTTTAGGTATAATTGACAAAAGTAGTTGGTGAAAGTGGATGTAAAATGTTGTCCTGAAAAAAATGCGGCAACTTTGATGAAAATGCTTTCATCAAAGTTGTTTTATAGGGCAAAAGATATGGCAAAATTGAAGGCAATGATATAGATATTGACCCAAGAGGATTATGACGGCATTTTCCCATTGTTTATGGTGTTCGTGGCACCTTGGTGCCGCACGAAGCCAACTCCCCTTCTTTCGTGAAAGAAGGGGTGCCCGAAGGGTGGGGTAGTTAATATGGATCATCATTCCTTTTGCACCTGTAGCCAAAACACAATTTCCGCCATGTTGCTAACCTTCCGGTTCTTGCGTGCACGGCCTGACAAAAGCCTAAAAAATAGTCTCTGGAGACCTTGATAATCCGATAAAGATTTTGTAATTTCGCTGCCGATTCAAAGAGGGGGCTCCCTTTTTGTGTGTATTTGATTTATAACAAGATAATAAACACTTTGTCATGGCTAAGAGAATAAAACTTTGCTTGGTTTATCGTGATATGTGGCAGTCATCCGGCAAATACCAGCCCCGGGTGGACCAGTTGAAGGAGATTGCGCCGGTGATTGTCAAGATGGGCTGTTTCGACCGTGTGGAGACCAACGGCGGCGCCTTCGAGCAGGTGAATCTGCTCTACGGCGAGAATCCAAACAAGGCAGTCCGCGAGTGGACGAAACCCCTGCGGGAGGCCGGCATCCAGACTCAGATGCTGGAGCGCGGCTTGAACGGGTTGCGCATGTTCCCCGTGCCCGCCGACGTGCGCCGGCTGATGTTCAAGGTTAAGAAGGCCCAGGGCGTGGATGTGGTCCGCTCATTCTGCGGCCTCAACGACTACCGGAATCTGGAACTCTCCATCAAATATGCCAACGAATTCGGCCTCATCTCACAGGCGGCGTTAAGTATCACCTATTCGCCGGTCCACACCATCGAACATTATATGGAGATTGTGGACAAATACGTGGAGTATGGTGCCAAGGAAATCGGGTTGAAAGACATGGCAGGCATCGGACGTCCGGCCACGCTGGGCAAGCTCGTGAAGTGCATCAAAGACAAATACCCGCAGATCGTGATCCAATACCACGGCCATACGGGTCCGGGCTTGTCGATGGCTTCCGTGCTCGAAGTGTGCAAGAACGGGGCCGACATTGTTGATGTGGCCATGGAACCGCTCTCCTGGGGTATGGTGCATCCCGACGTGATTGCCGTGCGCGCCATGCTGTTAGACGCCGGCTTCGAGGTGGCCGACATCGATATGAACGCCTACATGGAGGCCCGCGCCCTCACGCAGAAGTTTATGGACGACTTTCTCGGCTATTTCATCGAACCGAAAAATAAAATCTGTACCTCGCTGCTCTTGGGTTGTGGACTTCCCGGCGGCATGATGGGTTCCATGATGGCCGACCTGAAAGGATTGCAGGATGCCATCAACATGGCCTTGCGCAACCATGGCCAACGTGAACTCACTCAAGACGAGCTGCTGGTGAAACTCTTCGATGAGGTGCAATATGTGTGGCCCAAGGTTGGAACGCCCGGTCTGGTGACCCCGTTCAGCCAATATGTCAAGAATATAGCCCTGATGAACATTCTGGCTGAGGCGCAAGGCAAGCCGCGCTACTCCAATATGGACAAGAACATGTGGGATATGATCCTCGGTCGCTGTGGTCGGTTGCCCGGCCCGCTGGCTCCGGAAATCGTGGAGTTGGCTAAGGAGAAAGGCTACGAGTTCTTCACAGGCGTGCCGCAAGACAACTATCCGGATGAGCTGCCGAAGTATCGCGCTATGATGGAAGAACGCGGTTGGGATGTGGGCGAAGACGAGGAGGAACTCTTCGAATTGGCTATGCACGAACGCCAATATGTTGATTACAAAGAGGGTAGGGCGAAGATGAACTTTGAGCGCTCCTTGGAGGAGGCCAAGAAGAAGGCTGCGGCGCAGCGCAAGACGAAATCGCCTGAAGAGTTCAAGCAGTCGATGATGGAAATGGTCATGGAAAAGCATCCGCAGGCGTGTGCGGTTGTGGCACCGGTTTCCGGACAGCTGTTCTGGGAGCTGGCCGTGGGCGAAAAGTCCATGGAGAAACCCGTCGGCACCTTGTACAAGGCTCAGAATATCCTCTGCTTCATCCAGACTTACTATGGTCAGGAGGAAGTGCGCGTGCCGATGGACGGCCAACTGCTTATGGCCATGGCCCATCAGGGCGACAAAGTGCAGAAAGGTGACATTATCGCGTTCCTAAAATAAGGTGTGATGGAGTTCTCGCGCCCCTTGCTCGCCGACAAGCCTGTCATTGTGCAGCTGATAGCCCTCCTGCTCTTTTGTGTGGCGGGAGCTATTGTCTTCAGTGCTCTGGGCATGTTGGTGTCGTACGCGATTTTCCACACCTTTGACCCATACGCTGCTGGCGATCCGGCCACGCATATCCGTATCACACAGGCATTTTCCTCGGTGGGCACCTTCCTGGCGCCCGCGTTGCTGTTCGCCTATTGCCAGGACCGCCGATGGTTCCATTACAACCGCGCCGACCGGCGGCCGTACTATTTGCTTGTCAACGTGACGCTGGTGCTCTCTGTCGTGATTCTGCCCATCGTGGCCATCCTCAACCAATGGAATCAGGCGCTTACCTTGCCCGACAGCATGAACGGGCTTGAAACCATCATGAAGCAGCTGGAAACGAAATCCGAGGATATCCTGCAATTGCTGACTTTCAATCACACGTACGGCACGCTGGCCGCCAATCTGCTGGTGCTGGCGTTGCTGCCCGCTATCTGTGAGGAATTTCTGTTTCAGGGTGCATTGCAGGCCTTTATCATGGAGAAAAGTCGTAAGCCGCATTTGGCTATATGGCTTACGGCATTCATATTCAGTACGATACATTTCCAGTTCTACGGGTTTGTCCCCCGTTTCTTTTTAGGGGCCTATCTCGGTTATCTGTTCTATTGGAGCCGCTCGCTGTGGCTGCCCATCCTGGCCCATTTCCTGCACAACGCACTCTCCATCTTGGTGGATTTCACGCTTGCGGGCCGCGGTATCCTGACTGATGAGATGGAATTCACGCAGATCAAGGGTTCGATGCCGTTGCTGATTTCCTGTGCGGTGGTGGCCTTCGTGAGCCTTGCTTTTATGTGGAGGATTCAAAGAGACTATTACAAAGAAGACTATAATAAATAATATTGTATAACGATAATTTTTTTACTATGGAAGAAACAAAGAAATCAATGATCAGACTCAGAATGAGTTCTCAGGATGCCCATTACGGTGGCAATTTGGTTGACGGTGCTCACATGCTGGCCCTTTTCGGCGATGTGGCCACGGAACTGCTGATTATGCAAGACGGCGATGAAGGCCTCTTCTGCGCTTACGACAATGTGGAGTTCCTGGCTCCCGTCTATGCCGGCGATTATATTGAGGCCGTGGGTGAAATCACCAAGGTGGGCAATACCTCCCGCAAGATGGTCTTCGAGGCCCGCAAGGTCATCATCCCGCGTCCCGATATCAGCCCCTCCGCTGCCGATGTGCTCCCCGAACCTGTGGTGGTCTGCCGCGCATCCGGCACCTGCGTCGTTCCGAAACAGTGTCAGAGGAAGAATCAATAATTAACAATTAATAATTAATAGTTAATAGTTTTTGATTCCTTAATACAATTCAACAGTTCAACAAATAAACAAATCAACAAATCAACAACAATGGATAAACTCATCATCACCGCCGCGATTTGCGGTGCGGAAGTGACAAAAGAACAGAACCCTGCCGTGCCTTATACGGTGGAGGAAATCGTGAAAGAGGCCAAGTCCGCCGTGGATGCGGGTGCCGCCATCGTGCACCTGCACGTACGCGAGGACGACGGCACGCCCACGCAGAGCCGTGACCGTTTTCAGGAGTGTGAGGAGGCCATCTACAAGGCCTGCCCCAACGTCATCCTGATACCCTCCACGGGAGGGGCCGTCGGCATGACGCCCGACGAGCGTCTGCAATCCACGGACACCACCCCGATTCCGGAGATGGCCACATTGGATTGTGGTACCTGCAATTTCGGAGACGAGATTTTTGACAACACCATGCCTACCATGCGGGCTTTCGGCAAGCGTATGATGGAGCGTGGCATCAAACCGGAGTACGAGTGCTTTGAGATGGGCCATCTGGACACCATCCTCACCATGGCCCGCAAGGGCGAGGTGCCCGGCGCCCCCATGCAGTTCAACTTCGTGTTAGGCGTGCCCGGCTGCACCCCGGCCACGGTGCCAAACCTTTGCTGGTTGGTCAACAACATCCCTGCCGGCTCCACGTGGACCTGCACCGGCATCGGTCGCCATGCCTTCACGCTGGCAGCCCCCACCATCGTGATGGGCGGCAATGTGCGTGTGGGCTTCGAGGACAACCTCTATTTGGAAAGAGGCGTGCTGGCCAAGTCCAACGGCGAACTGGTGGACAAGGTTGTCCGCATGGCCAAGCTGCTTGGTCGTCAGGTGGCCACGTCCGACGAGGCTCGCGAGATTCTCGGTCTGCGTAAATAATCCGTACGGCAAGACCAATTACGAAGAGAGGGTGCTCCATTGATGAGGCACCCTCTCTTTTAGTTTATGATTGTTGTAATCTTACTGCTCCACTAATTGCTTGACGGCTTTCTCCAGCGCCTCGCCGCGGAGGTCCTTGGCCACGATACGGCCCTCTTTGTCCAGCAGGAACGTGGCGGGGATGGAACGCACACCATAGATGGCGGCACCTTCCGACTGCCAGTGTTTCAGGTCGCTGACGTGGTTGGGCCAGATGAGCTTGTCGTCGCTGATGGCGCGCTTCCAGCTGGCGGCGTCACGGTCCAGCGATACGCTGTAGATTTCGAAACCCTTGTCGTGGTAGAGACTGTAGATGCGGCGTACGTTGGGGTTCTCGCGACGGCACGGTCCGCACCAGGAAGCCCAGAAGTCGACGAGGACAACCTTGCCCCTGAGGTCGGAGAGCTTACGGATATTGCCGTCGGGATCCTTGAAGGCCAGCTCGGGAGCCATTGCCCCCACGGAATTCTTGTAGGCGGGCGAGTGCATGATGCCCCAGCGTTCCTTCACGATGGGATGCTCGGGGTAGGTCTCGTGCAGTGCGGTGATGACCTCCTCATGCAGGGCCGCGTTCTGGTCGCGCGGGAACATGTCAAGGAACATCAGCACGGAGATGTCTTTCTTGTTCGCCTTGATGGATTCCAGCAGCCGGCTGTTGACATAACTGTCAGTCTCGTTGTATTGGGATTGGTAGCCGGCAACGATGTCTTTCACAATCTGTTGGGCTTGGGTGACAATCTGGTTGGCCAAAACATCATCCTTGGCGGCCTGGCGGAATGCTTCGTGTTGCTGTGCGGCTTGGGCGGCTTTAGGTGACAGGATACTCACTACTTTTGCAGCCCAGAGTTTGCTGCTTTTCTTGTCAAACAGATTGTTGTAGGCGAGACTATCACGCTCGGCAAGCAGCTTCTTGACATCTTCCATCATGCCTCCGAGGGTGGATTTCGCCATGTCGTAGCGGTTGTTCACGCCTTGGATATAACGGTCCAGATTCTGGTAGTAGTCGGAATGGTTGCTTTTTCTGCCGTTAGTGAAATTGTAGTAGTGGTCCACATTCTCTAAATAGCTGTTGAAAGGACGGTAGTTGTTGTCAAGGCTTTTGAGTATTTTGTTGAAGGCGGTGGCGACAACATCCGCGTCGCCCTTGACTTTGCCGGCGGGTGCGTAGATGACGAACAGGAAGTTCAAACTGTCAATGTCGTTGAAAACGGACAGGAGATAGCCGTCCACATCCTGGTTAGTTTGCACGTATTGGTTGACGGTCTGTGCCACCTGGGTCCAGTAAATCTGGTCAGGGTCGGATTGCAGGGCGTTGTTCAGACTGTCTAAGACGATCTTCTTGCGCGCGGAAAGGTTGCTGTTCTGCTGCACGAAGCTCATGGCCGGTGAGCCGCTCACGCGCACGATGTTCTGCAGGTTTTCGGCATCTATCGTCATTTGGACGTTCTCGCCCGGCTTCACCACATACAGCATGTAGGTGTTGTCGCCGAAGTCGAAACGGTAGATGTCGTTGTCTAAATTCAGGTTCATGACAAACCGGTCGTTCACGATGTCAGCGGAGGAGTATGTCTTTTTCTCATTGCCGTAGGCATTGATGAGGTCCACATGTTTGTATTTGTTGTTCAAGATGTTAACCTCCACAGAGGATGCCTTTTGGGCGAATATCACACTGTTGGAAAGCAGGATGACTGCTATAAGAACAAGCTGTTTCAGGATTTTCATTGTATAAGGTTCTTGGTTAGAAATTTTCTAAAAATGAGGCGGCAAAGATACGATTTTTTGCAATTTGTACTATCTTTGCGCCATCTTTAATATATGGTATGAAGAAATTGTTTTTTACGCTGATTCTGCTGGCATCTTTTCTTGTTCCAATCTCCGCCCAGCAGTCCGAAAAATCCTCGTTTGAGTCTGATTGTGAAGGCTATGATATGCTGACATTATACGATAGCACGAATATCTTCATGGAAGAATCCGGCCTGAGCCACGTGATTGTCCATAAGCGTTACCGGATATTGTCGCAGGCCGGCGGGCGCGACTACAACACGGTGAAAATGGATTATGACCCGCTGTCTGCGTATGCGGAGATCCGCGATGTGCGGATTTTCCGTCAAAACGGGAACGAGGAACGGGTGGAGAATGCTGTCATGGACTATCCCGCTCCCGCCCACATGATCTATTGGGGCGCCCGCCAGAAGATGGTAACCCTCGGACGGCTCGAACCCGGCGATGAGGTGGAAATCGTCACCTATAAGAAAGGTTTTACCTATGCTCTTCTACAGGGTGAGGACCCCGATGCCAAATACATCCCGCCCATGCGCGGCCATTTCTACGACATAGTGCCCTTCTGGAGCGAACAACCCGTGAAGGAGAAAGTGTACCAGGTGAGCGTGCTGACATCGAAGAATCTCCGCTATGCGGTCTATCATGGCTCTGTTGAAACGAAGACACAGAAGGATGGGGACAGGACCCTGTATGTTTTTACCAAAAAGAATATAATGCCTATTGAGAGAATCCCTCGCAATACATTGGCCAATAATGATATACAAACGAAACTGCTTCTTTCTACAGCTCAAACGTGGGAGGCTAAGTCGATGTGGTTCTACGGTGTGAATGAGGACTACGGCAGCTTCGTGCCCACTGATGAGGTGAAGGATAAGGTTGCCCAATTGCTGAAAAAGGCAAAGTCGGAGAACGACAGCATCTTCATTCTCACGCACTGGGTGGCCGACAATATGCGCTATTCGGGTATCTCGATGGGCGAGGGCGAGGGCTTCACGCTGCACAAGTGCGATATGAACTACACTGACCGCTGCGGTGTGTGCAAGGACAAGGCTGGTCTGCTGATTGCCATGCTGCGCGCCGCGGGCTTCCAAGCCTATGCCGCCATGACGATGGCCGGTGAGCAGATTGACGATATCCCCGCCGACCAGTTCAACCATTGCGTCACGGTGGTGAAACGCCGCAACGGCAACTTCCAACTGCTGGATCCCACCTGGGTGCCCGGTGTGCGTGAACTCTGGTCCAGCGCCGAACAGCAGCAGAATTTCCTCATGGGCCTGCCTCAGGGTGCCAAACTCGGCATCACCCCCGTGTCAAAAGCTGAAAACCACAGTGTTGACATGCGTGCCGTGACGAAAATCAATAAGAACGGCGATCTTACGGCCCGCGTGACCATTACGGCAGAAGGACAAAGCGACCGCACGGTACGGGTGCTCCTTTTTTCGGGTCGTCAGTCCGAATGGAAGAGTAGGGTAGAAAACCAGGTCCTGAGCCTTTATCCCAATGCGGAAATCCAATCGGTGAAGTATTCCGATGAGGAGACGTATCTGCAACATCCTGTGAAGGTTACATACAAATTCCGAGTTCCTGGCTATGCGACGGTCACCGATGACGAAATCATTGTCATTCCCCTGTTGGCCAAGGGATTCTTCAAGAGTGCGATGAGCCACCTCTATTTCGACACTTCGATGGAAACACGGGAATACCCCTTCAAGGACCGTTGCTCACGGCTGGTGCGCATTTCCGAGACGATGACTTTGCCCGCCGGCTACACTTCAGCCACGTATCCTAAAGCTCGCCATATCAAGACGGATGCTGTCGCCTTTGACGGCGGTTACCGCATGGAAAACGGGAAACTGCTCTTTCAGGAAACGATTCGTTTGGGCAAGCGCGTGTATGAGGCCTCCGACTGGCCCGCTTTCCGTTCGGCAGTGGAGAACCAACGTGCCTATATGGATAAACCGGTGATTTTTCAAAAATAACGGTTTTTAATAGGCTGTTTAATTTTTGGAGTAATAAAAAAAAGGAGTGACCGAAGTCGCTCCTTTTTTTATGTGAAATAGGGAATGTTATTCGATGCCGATAAGCTCGATGTCGAAAACCAGCGGGCTGAAGGGAGGAATGGCATAGTTGCCACGCTCGCCGTAAGCCAGTTTGGAAGGGATGATGACCGTGGCCTTCTCGCCGACGTGCATTTTGGACAAGGCAATTTCCCAGCCGGGTATCACCTGATGTGCACCGAGGGTGAAGGTGTAGGGCTCGCCACGTTCCACAGAGCTGTCGAACACCGTGCCGTCCAGCAGCTTGCCGGTATAATGGACCTTGACAGTCTGCATGTCTTGCGGCTGCGCACCGGTGCCCTTCTTGGAGGTGATGAGGTAGATGCCCTCTTCGGTGGGTTGCACTTTGATGTTGTTTTTCTGCACGTATTCGAGGATGGCGGTACCCTCATTGGCCTCCTGCTCTCTCATTTGTGCCTCGTATTCAGCGCGTAACCGCTCAAAGTCGGCTTTGGCGATGTGTCCGTACAGCTTGATGTCCATGTAGAGCGGGTCGTCGCCGAAGGGATATTCTGTCTCCTGCATGAAGTTCTTGAAGAACTCTTGTCCGTTGAAGATGAAGGTGGCGCTGTCGCCGACGTGCATCATGCGGAGGGCGGCGAAGAAGTCACCGTGATAGATGGAGTCCATGACCATCTCATTGGGCATCATGGGGATAAGGGTGGAGTCGCCGGCACGGAGGGAGAACAGAATGCCCACCAGGTCGCCGGTCTTGGGCATGGCGGCGGTATCGTGGATGTCGCCATAGAATTGGTAGTAGATGCCCGTGTCGCGGTCTTTCTTGAAGCCGGGGTATTTGGAGAACTTGCCCATGCAGGCCAGCACGATGAGTGCGATGGCGGCAATGCCGAGGATGGCGGCAAGGGTGATGAGGACCTTCTTCGAGGATCCGCCCTTGGCAGGCTCTTGCTCACATGCGGCAGGGGCCGGTTCCTCTGTGGCGGGCTCTTCCACGACGGGTTCCTCAACAGCAGGTTCCTCTACCGTAGGCTCTTCAGCCGGAACGGGTTCTTCTACGATGGTCTCTTCAGCAGCGGGAGCATCCGCAATGGGCTCCTCTTGAGTCTCTTGGTTTTCGGATCCTACAACGGGTTCCTCCAAGTTGATTTTTTCTTCGTTATTTTCTTCCATAAAAAGATTGGTTTTTAATGATTATTGATTTATTGTTGTTTCTAAAGAACGGTTATTGTCATGGCGAGAGCCTGTCTGCCCACAATGCGGTTGCCGTCGCCGGCAACGCCGTAGGCGAGGTGGGAGGGTATGACCAAGCGGGCTTTGGCTCCGTGGCGGAGCATCTTCACGGCCTCGTGCAGGCCGTCAATCTCTTCCGAACGGTCCACGGTGAACTGCTTCAGACCGTCGCTGTCGGAGCAGTATATCTGCTGGCCATCCAAAAGAAAGGTCTGGTAGTCCAGCGTCACCATGTCGCCCTCTTGGAAACATTCGCCTTTCCCGGGTTCGAGAATCTCGATGTAGAGGCCGGTGCCGGTACGCTGCATCTGCCATTGGTAGCGCTTGATGAACATTGCCATCTCCTCGTTTTCCCAGTGCAGGATCTTCTTGTTGCCCTCCACGTAGGGGGCGTATTTGTCCTCTTTGGGCTTCTGGTCGTTGGTGACCACCTCGCCGGTGGGACGGTTTCCACAGCTGACGAGCAGCACGATACCGCCGAGAATCAGAGCCGAAAAGAGGGGCGTTTTCATTTTTCGGATGCGGAAAGTTGGGCGTGGCATTCTTTGACTACTTTTTCGAAATAGGCGATGGCCTCTTGGATGGTCCCGTCGAAGAAGGCCCCGGCGGCATTGTGGTGCCCACCGCCTTCAAAATACTTGCGGGCCAGCTGGTTGACATCAATAAGGCCTTTGGAACGGAAGGAGAACCGGATGCGGTTCTCGCGTTCGGTGAAAAAGGCAGTGTATTGCACCTTGTTGATGGAGAGACCGTAGTTGACGAACCCTTCGGTGTCACCGATTTGGAAATTGTTGTCGGCCAAGTCTTTCTTGGTCAGATACATATAGGATGCGCCGTATTCCGGCATCACTTTGAGTCGTTGGGATAGTGCCAGTCCGAGGAGGCGCATTCGGCTTTCGGTATAATTGTCATAGACCTTCCGGTGGATGGATTCTCCGTTGATGCCGGAGGCGATGAGATTGCCCAGCACCTCGTAAGTGCCCGGTTGGTCGCAGGAGTAGGTCATGGAGCCGGTGTCGGTGATGATGCCGACGTAAAGGGCCTCCGCAATCGGGCGGGTGAAGGGCCGTTCCGGGGTGAGGTGTCGGTACAGGAAGTCATAGACAAGCTCGGAGGCGGAACTGGTGTCCGGGGTGGAGTACAGGACGTCGCATTGGATCTCGGGCTGCACGTGGTGGTCGATGAGGATTTTGAACGCGGGCGATTTGCGAATGTGCTGCTCCAAATCCTGGCCGGCGCGGTGCGGCGCGTTCATGTCCACGATGAAGAGCATGTCGGCCTCCATGATGGCCGCGCGGGCTTCTTTCAGCTGCTTTTGTGCGACGAGAATATCCTCCGCGCCCTCCATCCAGTGCAGGAAGTCGGGGAAGGCGTTGGGCGACACGACGGAGACCTCGTAGCCGTCGGCCTTGAAGTAGTGGTAGAGCGCCAGGGCACATCCCACAGCATCCCCGTCAGGATTGAAATGGAAGACGATACATATCTTCCGGGAAGCCGCCAGTGCTTCTTTAACTTTTTGAATGTCTTGTTTTTTCAAAGCATTTTGGTTTGAGCGTGCAAAAGTACAAAAAAAAGTGTTATTTTTGCGGCTTATTAAAATAAGGTTGAAATTAATCGTAACAGTATGAAGGGACTATACTTGCTGATTCTGTTCTTGTGCCTCGTCTTTCCGATTTCCGCCCAGCAGACGGTCACTATTGAGGAGTGCCAGCAGTGGGCCATCGCGCAAACATCAGCCAATGTCCAGAAGAATCTTAACGAACAGATCCTCAAAACCAATCTCAACAACGCTGCTTCACACCTTTTCCCAAAGCTCTCCATCAATGGTCGTTTCTCATACGAATCGGCGGAGGTGCCCGACATATACCCGTTTGACGAACAGCCTTTGTTGGCCAAGATGCAGTACCACATCGGCATGGATCTTGAGCAAACGCTATTCGATGGCTGCCGCATGTTTTACGGACGGCGTTTTGCCACCCTGCAGAACGATGCGGAAATCCTGAAAATCGAACTGTCGATGAACGAGATGAAGGCCAATGTCATCAACCTTTATTTGAATTTGCTGATTTTGGACAAACAGCTGGGCATTATTGAAAACGTGCAGAGTACGTTCAAAGACCAGATCCAGCAGCTGCAGGTCTTGCTCAAGGAGGGTGTCATCATGCAGAACACGCTCTCCCAGATGGAATTGGAAGACCTTAAAATCCAACAGCAGCACGACGAACTTGTGGCCAAGCGCGAATCCATCATATCCTCGTTGTCCATCCTGACGGGCCGTGACCTTTCCAATGCGCAGTTTGCGGTGCCGCAGCTCCCCGGGGTTGACACCTCGGCAAACTCATCCCGTCTTGAGTTCGAGATTTTTGAGAACCAGACGAAACAGATGGATTTCCAACGGAAGCTGCATTTCTCCAGCAGTCTTCCCAAAATTGCCATCTTCGCCACTGGCGGCTACGGCCGTCCCGACTATCAGTTCTACTTCAGCCGCCCCGATTGGTACTACATGGCCGGCGTTACGTTGCGTGTGCCGCTCATCGACTGGGCCAAGACCTCAGGGTTGGGAAAAGTGATTGAAATCCAAAAGGAAATTCTGCAAAGCCAAGAGTCTGACTTCAAGAAATCCAACCAGATTGCCATCCAGGACAAGCTGAATGAGATACGACGGATTGAGAAGCTGTTGGAACTGGACCAGGCTATCACGGAGAAATATAAGGCGGTGACCAAGAGCTACTCCAGCCAGCTGATGAACGGTACCATTACGGTCATTGATTATATCCGCCAGCATAATGATGAAGTTCAATCTCTTATGAATCAAGAGGTTCATAATATCCAGCTGATTAAGGCGAAATATGAATTGTTGGCTTTGAAAGGCCAGTTGTAGAAAGTTTAGAGTATAGAGCTTAGAGATAATATTTTAAAAAGTTACGATAAATGAACAGATTATTAAACGTTTCCGGTTCGCCCCATGTTCATAGCGATGACACCGTGCAGAAAATCATGTGGTCGGTGGTTGTCGCCCTGATACCGGCATTTGTGGTGTCCGTCTTCTATTTCGGACTGCCCGTAATCATTCTTACAGCGGTGTCTGTAGGATGTTGTGTCTTGTTTGAGTATCTGATTCAGCGGTTCATGCTGAAGCAGACGCCCACTGTCAGCGACGGTTCGGCGGTGGTGACGGGCTTGCTGCTCGCGTTCAACGTGCCCGCCAACCTGCCGATATGGATGATGGTGGTGGGTGCGATTGTGGCCATCGGCATCGCCAAGATGCCCTTCGGCGGCCTTGGACACAACCCCTTCAACCCGGCACTTGTAGCCCGTGTGTTCTTGCTTATCGCCTTCCCGGTGGCCATGACCACCTGGCCGGTGCCCACCCCGATCTGGAGCTTTGGCGCCGATGTGGTGACGGGACCCACACCGCTGGGCATCCTGAAAGAGGGTGCGAATGTGGAAATGCCCACCTATATGAATATGCTTATCGGCCAGATGGGCGGCAGCTTCGGCGAAGTCTCCGCCATCGCCCTGCTGATCGGTGCCATCTTCCTCCTGTGGAAGCGCATCATCACCTGGCACATCCCCGTGACCTTCATCCTGACGGTCTTCGTGGTGTCCGGCATCTTCTGGCTGGTGGATCCTTCCCAATATGCCAACCCGTTCTTCCATCTCCTCACCGGCGGTCTTATCCTTGGTGCCTGCTTCATGGCTACCGATATGGTGACCTCGCCGACATCCCCGACGGGTATGCTCATCTTCGGCTGCGGTTGCGGTCTGCTAACCATTATCATCCGTCTCTTCGGCGCTTATCCCGAGGGCGTTTCGTTCTCCATCCTGCTGATGAACGCCCTGGTGCCGCTCATCAACCGCTGGTTTGTTCCTAAAACGTTTGCCAAATAACCATAAAACCTATCGATTATGACAGCTAAGAAAGAATCATTGTTACGACTGGTTGTTGTGCTGACCGCAATAGCCTTGGTGGCGGGTTTGGCCCTCACGGGTGTGTATGCCCTCACCAAAGAACCTATTGAGACGGCACAGGCGGCCAAGAAATTGGAGGCTCTGAATCTGGTCCTCCCCGGTTTTAAGGGTGAAATAAAGGATATAACAACTAAAGATGCCGATGGCGAGGATATTCTGGTCCATCTGGCCGTCAACCCCGACGGTTCCCTCTTCGGGGCGGGTGTGGAGACCTACACGAAAAAGGCCTTCGCCGGACGCTTCGACCTGATGGTCGGTTTCGACAACACAGGCACCATCCTGAATACGGAGGTGATCAAAGCCGGAGAGACCCCAGGTCTGGGTGATAAAATTAACAAAGACAAGAGCGATTTCGCACTCCAGTTCAGCAACCGCAACCCCAAGGATTTCAAGCTGGTTGTGAAGAAAGACGGTGGCGATGTGGATGCCATTACGGCGGCCACCATCTCGTCCAGAGCCTATTGCGATGCCGTGCAACGCGCCTACGATGTTTTTATGAAAGTAAAGGAGGATTATCATGAGTAAAATAAAGATTTTAACCAAAGGTTTCTTCAAGGAGAACCCGAGTCTTATCTTGGTGCTCGGCATGTGCCCCACATTGGCCGTCACCACCTCTGTGAACAACGCCCTGGGTATGGGTGCCGCCACAACCTTTGTGCTGCTGATGTCCAACATCATCATCTCCCTGCTGAAGAATGTGATTCCCGACAAGGTGCGTATTCCGTGTTTTATCGTGATTATCGCCACCTTCGTGAGCATGGTGGATCTGATTATCCAAGGCTTTGTGCCCGCCCTTTCCGAAAGTCTCGGCGTGTTCATCCCCTTGATTGTGGTCAACTGCATCGTGCTGGGTCGTGCTGAGGCCTTCGCCAGCAAGAATACGGTGTTCGACTCCATGCTTGACGGACTTGGCATGGGCATCGGCTTCACCATCTCGCTGGTGTTGATCGCCGCCGTGCGTGAGGTGCTGGGCGCAGGCTCTTTCATGGGCTGGCAGTTCATCCCCTCCGACTACAACATCCTGATCTTCGTGCTCGCTCCGGGCGCTTTCCTCGTGCTTGGCTTCATCATGGCCTTGGTGCGCCATTGCGTCAATAGGGTGGAGGAAAAGCGTAAAAGTAAAATGTGTGCCACGAAATAATCAAACTCTATCACCCAAAAGATTACAAACATTATAACATAAACATCAAACAACACTTGTCATGGAATATATATTATTGTTAATAGGAGCTGTTTTAGTTAACAACATCATCTTGGTGCAGTTCCTCGGTATTTGTCCCTTCCTGGGTGTTTCCAGCAAGGTGAACACAGCCCTGGGCATGGGTGTGGCGGTCATCTTTGTGATGACGCTGGCCACCCTCGTCACCTCCACATTGCAGAAATATGTCTTGGTACCGCTCAACATCACCTTCCTGCAGACCATTGTCTTCATCTTGGTGATTGCATCCCTGGTGCAGATGGTGGAAATCATACTGAAGAAGATGAGCCCCTCCCTGTATAAGGCTCTGGGCGTGTATCTGCCTTTGATCACGACGAACTGCGCCGTGCTGGGTATCGCCATCAAGGTGACCGAGCAACCCATCATCGCCGCCCACGGCTTCTCGATTATCGACAGCACAATCTACTCCATCTTCATCGCTATCGGCTTTACGGTGGCCATCGTGATTTTCGCCGGTCTGCGTGAACAACTGGAGCTGGTCTCCATTCCCAAAGGGATGAAGGGCGTGCCAATCTCCCTGATAACCGCCGGTATTCTGGCAATGGCTTTCATGGGTTTCTCCAACTTGGTTTAAGAGACATATATTATAATATTGTATAAACCTGTTGTATAAAGAAAGGAAAGATAATGCTGGTTTCTCCCTCGAAGACTCGTAAACCCATACTGTTCGTACTGTTAGCCCTTCTTTGTTGTTCCATTTCTGATAATTTGTATGCCCAAAAGGATTCTGTCCCCCTCTTCACGACGTTGCGTATGGAGGTGCGGGCAGATTTCAGTTTCCGTCATCCGATAACGCAATTTGCGGATGGCAGTATTGAACACGGTGAGGATGTGTATGGCTTTGCCGGCAAATATTTTAACATCCATGTGGGTGGCAATATCGGGAAGAAGGTCTCTTATTATTTCCGTCAGCGCGTGGTGGCCAATCCCGGTAGCGTGCGCTTTTTCGACAATACCGACTTTCTCTATATCAACTACGCCATTAACCCCAACTGGAGCCTGCGCTTCGGCAAGGAGGCGTTGGCGGTAGGTGGTTTCGAATATGACGCCGCCCCTATTGATGTGCTCTTCTGCACCTATTATTGGGACAATTTCTACTGTTTCCAGCTGGCGGCATCGGGCGCATATCACACCAGCGACGGCAAACACTCCATCATCGCGCAGGTGGGCGCGTCGCCATATCTCCATTATGGCTCGTTCTATCAGAACTCGCTGATGAGCTACAACCTGATGTGGTCCGGCAACTTCGGCCATTTCCAGACCCTCTATTCCATCAACATGTTTGAGCGTGAGCGCGGCAAGTTCATGAATTATATTGCCTTGGGAAACAAACTCAAGTTCAAGAAGTGGGACCTGTATGTGGACCTGATTCACCATGCCACCCATGTGGGCCAGCTGATGCGGGATTTTGCTGTTGTCAGTTGTGCCAATGTGTATTTCAACGATTATGTCAATCTTTTTGTGAAGGGCGGTTATGAGCAGAATTTCGACAGGGATGAGATTCTCCATTATCGGAACACGGAGGAGTTGTGGGACTGCCTTGCTCTTCCGGGACAGCAGTATTTCTTCGGAGGGCTGGGTGTGGAGATCCGTCCGAGGGCGTGCCCCGACATCCGCATTCATGCGTTTGCGGCGGATTTCTGCACACGGGACTATGCCCAACCCATCGCCACCAATCAGTCGGATGCGGACGTGCCGACGCAACATGGCGTGACGGCCAATGTGGGTCTTACTTGGAATATTAACTTTTTAAAATATCTTCAAAAACAATGAAAATCTTACCTCGAAGTAGGAAGAAAAGCTTCCAGTATGCCCAGACTGTAGAAAAGTGGTTTGCGCATATCGAGAAGATGTTCAAGCTCAAGAATCCCTTGCGCTTCACGAGCAAACGTTCCATAGAAGCACTCCTGTTCCTGGTGCTGTTTGTCGGCTTTTTCTTCGGCCTTTCGTATAAAATGACGTTGCCGATGATGCTCAATACCTTCATGCAGACAGCCTATCACCTTCTGTTAGAGACGGTTTTCTATATTATGGCAATCTGTGTTCTGATGGGTGCCATCAGCAAGTTGCTGACAGAATTCGGCGTGGTGCGTTTGATGGAAAATATCCTGCGTCCTTTCATGAAGCCCTTGTACAACCTGCCCGGCGTGGCCGCCTTGGGTGCTGTGATGACTTTTTTGAGCGATAATCCCGCCATCATCACACTCTCCAAGGATAAAAATTTCAGCCGATATTTCAAGAAATACCAGCTGGTCTCGCTGACCAATTTCGGTACGGCGTTTGGGATGGGATTGGTGGTGCTGGCCTTCATGACGGGCTTGGGTTACGGTAAGGGCTCCTTAGTCGGGATCTGCGGTGCTGTCATCGGCAGTATCATCTCCACCCGCCTGATGCAGCGTTCTATTTTGAAATCCTATCCGGAAATGGATGTCCCTGTCGCGGAAGAAACCGGCGACGAGCAGCAGATCTCCTTCAAGAGCGAAGGCTCTGTCTTCATGCGTTTCTTGAACTCTATTCTGGACGGGGGCAAGGACGGTGTCGGTATTGGGGTGGCCATCATCCCCGGTGTACTGGTGATTTCCACCCTCGTGATGATGCTCACGTTCGGGCCTGGAGAAGGGGGCGTTTATACGGGTTCCGCATACGAAGGAGTACCCGTGATCACCTGGGTGGCGGACAAAATCAGCTTCGTCTTCCGCTGGCTCTTCGGTTTTGTGAATCCGGAGCTCATCTCGTTCCCCATCACGGCACTTGGTGCGGTGGGGGCAGCCTTGGGTTTGGTGCCGAGATTCGTGGCGCAGGGCATTATCGACAACAATGCTATCGCCGTGTTCACCGCTATGGGCATGTGCTGGAGCGGCTTTCTCAGCACCCATACGGCTATGTTGGATTCGCTGGGATACCGTAAACTGATATCCAAGGCCATCGTGGCGCATACTATCGGCGGCCTGTGCGCCGGTATCGCCGCCCATTGGCTCTTTGTTTTGATTTCGTTGATTTAAAATAAGATGAGAAAATATAGTGTATTCCTTCTTCTGATTCTTTTAACGCTTGTGGGCGGTCTGTATGCGCAGGATCGCGAGTTGGTCATTCTGCATACCAACGACACCCACAGTCAGATTGAACCGTACACGTATAAGGCGGACACCAATGTTGGGGGCTATTTGCGGCGCGAAGCTCTGGTGCGCGAGGTGCGGCAGCAGCATCCGAATGTCCTGCTGGTGGATGCCGGCGACTTCTCACAAGGCACGCCCTATTTCAACTTCTATAAGGGGTATGTGGAGCTGCACCTGATGAATGAGATGGGCTACGATGCGGTGACGTTGGGAAATCATGAGTTTGACAACGGATGCGCCGCACTGGCCAAACGTTTGAAAAAAGCCCGCTTTGCCACTGTATGCGCCAACTATGACTTTAAAAACAAGGCACTTGCGAAAGTGGTGAAACCTTATGTCATCGTGGAACGGGGCGGGTGTAAAATCGGAATCTTCGGCCTGACCGTGGATGTTTCGGCGCTGGTGTCACCGGAAACAGCCAAGGATCTGGTCTATCACGATCCGGTGGAGCCGGCCCGCAAGATCGTGGCCGAACTGCGCCGTCAAGGCTGTGACTTGATTGTCTGCCTGTCGCATCTTGGCGTGGAGGAACATGCGATGAATGATTTCAAACTCGCCGAACAGGTGGACGGCATCGATGTGATTGTGGGTGGCCATTCCCATAAGGAGTTCGCACAACCGAAAATGGTCAAGAATACCCGGATTTGTCAGATGACCAATCGCGGGAAATGTGTCGGACAAATGATTATTCAGTTTTAATAGGGAAGATAATAATAGTATATGTCTGAGAATCTGAGACTTGTTTCTGACTTGGCACTGATACTGATTTCAGCTGGTGTCGTGACGGTCATCTTCAAACTCTTAAAGCAGCCGTTAGTTTTGGGCTATATCGTGGCTGGTTTTCTGGTGGGCCCGCATCTGCATATTTTCCCCACCGTAACGGATGTTGCCGAAGTGGAGGTGTGGTCTGAAATCGGTATCATCTTCCTCCTTTTCGCCCTTGGCTTGGAATTTAGCTTCAAAAAGTTGTTTTCCGTTGGCAGTAAGGCTTTTGTGACAGCTCTTCTTGAGATTATCTCGATGATAGCAGTGGGTATGCTGTTGGGTTTTCTGATGGATTGGGGCGTGATGGAGAGCATTTTCTTGGGAGGTATGCTGGCGATGTCGTCCACCACGATTATCATTAAAGCCTTCGAGGATATGAAGCTGAAAAACGAACCGTTTGTCGATCTTACGCTGGTGGTGCTGATTATCCAGGATATTGTGGCAGTGGTGATGATGGTGCTGCTTTCCACGGCGGCGGCCAGCAAACAGGCTGCCGGTAAGGAGATGCTGGACAGCATTGTGAAACTGCTCTTTTTCCTGATTCTATGGTTTGTGGTGGGTATCTATTTGATTCCTACATTCTTCCGTAAGGCAAAAAAATACATTAACGATGAAACGCTTCTGATAATCTCCATCGGTTTGTGCTTTGGCATGGTGATTATTGCCAATAATGTTGGCTTTTCGTCGGCTTTGGGTGCGTTTGTGATAGGCTCGATTCTCTCGGAAACGGTGGAAAGTGAGCGCATCGTGCAACTTACCCGTAGCATTAAAGACCTTTTCGGTGCCATCTTCTTTGTGTCTGTGGGTATGATGGTCGATCCGGCAGTGCTGGGCCAGTATTGGAAACTGATTCTTTCTTTGGTAGTTATCACGCTGGTGATTAAGGCGATTGTCTCTTCGGCGGCGGCCATGTTGGCGGGCGCCTCTTTGGAGGATTCGTTGAAAACGGGTTTCACACTCTCCCAAATCGGAGAGTTCGCCTTCATTGTGGCCTCGGTCGGTGTTTCCCTCAAAGTGATGCCCAGCCATATCTATCCGGTTATTATTGCTGCTTCTGTAATTACCACATTTACAACACCATACTGGATAAAGGCCGCCACACCATGTTATAAATGGCTGAATGGTAAACTGTCACCCGCCCAAAAAGCCCGCTTGGACGAATATTCTCTGCTTGGACGCAAATCGGGTGATAAGAACTGGGGGAGCATCATCACCTATTCCCTCCCCAGAGTGCTGATTTTCACGGTATTGAGTATGGCCTTGCTTTTTGTGCTTTTTGACCATCTTTTCCCGTTTATACGACAATTTGATGTGGTAAAAACCCTCCCTCGTTGGCTTTTCAATTCCTTCTGCGCTATCTCCACCATTCTGCTGTTGCTTCCGTTTTTATATGGAATTGTTTATAATAATGTGAAAACAAGACAGTTGTATGCGGAGATGTCGCAGCGGAACCGAAGCAATATTATCGTAATTACCGTTTGGACACTATTGCGTTTTATCATTGCCGCTATGTTCGTATTTACCGTCTTGGTGAAATTCTTCATGTACACCAAGTGGGTCATTGTTCTGATTACGATAGCCATCATTATTTTCATGATGTTTTCCAGCCGCACGCTGAAGCGTTTCACCTTCCTGGAATCTTCCTTCATGAAGAATCTCAATGCCAAAGAAAGTAGCGAAAATTAACAATTGTTTCTTAAAAGTGGATTTAAGAATTGATTGTTAATAGATTTGCTAAAATACTATTGCTTACGGTTTTAATATAAATAATCTGTAATTATTAATCATAATAATTCTTAAAAACACATATTAACACTTGACAAACCCGTCTTCCTTGTATTATCTTTGTCGCCGAAATAAGCAAGGAGGTGAAAATGAAGAGCAGATTATGTTGGGAATTATTAGTTGTGGTCAGTCTGTTTTCTTCCGTGGGGATGGCTCAGGAAGAGGTGTCGAGGCTGCGTTTTGAAGCACAATTGGAAAGCCGGATTCGGGCGAAATTGGAGACGGATTATGAGATGGTGCGCTCATTCTTCGATGAAGCGTATAAACGCTATCCTTCAATACCCAGGGGCATTTTGGAGGCGGTGGCTTTCCAATACACTCGCTTTTCCTGTGACAGGGGTGATGACGACGATGGGATGGATTCTACCTCCATTCCCCGTACATATAGTATTATGGGTCTGACGGCGGACGGTAGGGGTGTTTTCCGGGAAAATTTGAAAAAGGTGTCCGCCTTGTCAGGCCTGCCTGCAGATGATATTCGTCGGAGTGACCGATGCGCTGTGCTGGCATACGCGGGAGCTTTCGCCCGATTGCAGCACCAGTATGGATGCTATGGGCCCAAAGTGGAACAGTATGCTCCCATTTTCGTGGAATTATGTGAGTTGCCGATGCCGGATACGTTGCAGATGGATCGTCAGGAGAGGCAATGGAGCCGTTTCGCCTTGAACTGTTTCTTGTACGAAATTTATGTTTTTTTATCTGATACCATCTACCATGAATTTGGGATTCCCGCCTATCCGGTAGACTTTAAAGGATTATTTGGAGAATATCTTGATAAATTGTTCCAAAAGGAGATTACAGGAGAATCTTTGAAATCGGTTGGGGGTGTGTCGGTTACAGATTATCCCAGCGCAATCTGGCAGCCGGCGGCAAGTTGCAACTATTCGTCGGGTAGGGGAGGAACGGCCATCTCCAATGTGACAATCCACTACACGTCAGGCACGTATGCGGGGGCCATTGCCTGGTTCGGCAATTGCAATGCGCGTGCGTCCGCACATTATGTCATCCGTTCTTTGGACGGACAGGTCACACAAATGGTGCGTGAGGCGGACAAGGCCTGGCATGTTGGTAGTGCCAACGGCTATACCATAGGCATCGAACATGAGGCCTACGGGGATGTGTGGAGCTTCTTCACACCGCAGATGTATCGGGCCTCCGCGGATTTGGTCCGGAACATCACGGCCCGTTATCCCAATATAAGTCCTCATAGGATCTTTTATCGCGACACGTTGGATGATGGCACGGTGCTGAATGCCGGATTGCATAGCCTGGGCGGGAGCACGGCATGTACGCAGATTCGGGGGCACCAGCATTTCCCGAGCCAGACGCATACCGATCCGGGTCCCTATTGGAATTGGAACTATTACTATAAGCTGATAAACCCTAATCCGAATGTGATACTGTTTACGGATAGCAGTGGCTCTTTTACGGATTCGGGTGGGGCGGGTGCCAACTATGGCAACGATGAGCGCAAGGTGTATCACATTCAGGTAGTTGGTGCGGATAGTATCGTCTTGGATTTCACAACCTTTGACCTAGAACCCAATTATGATTTCCTTTGGATATATGCAGGCAGTACGCTCTTTGATCCTCTGGTGGGCCGCTGGAACACGCATTCGCCAGGCCGGGTGGTGGTGCCCGGGGAAGATGTGGTGATGGAATTCCGCTCCGATTGTGCCACAACGGCGGCGGGATGGGAGGTGCGGTGGCACAGATGCTTCCAGACAGTGCCACTGACGGATACTGCAGCCCCGACCACACGGATATTGTTGGCTGATGACACGTGGCAGACGAAGGATTTTACTGTCTCTTATCAGGATTCCGACGACGTGGCCCTTCGTTATCGCTTTTATCAGGTGATGGAAAATAAGTCCGGCGTTTGGATGGCGAATCCCATCTGTGGATTTCTTTGCGATAACTTTGACGCGGACCTGGACACCTCGGTTTGGCATGTGGCTGTGAATTGCCGTGTGGAGAACCAGCAGCTGAAATTGGATGCCGGCCAAATTGGGAATACTATGGCAGTAGCTCGCCTGAACGGACAGGCACACGAAGTCTCCCTGTACGACTTCTACTTGACATGGACGGCTGGTTCGGATGTCTCCTTCTATTTTCACTGTGATGCCCCGCCGGCCCCGAATACGGCCTTTTCTGGGTATGGGGTGCGGTTCAACCGAAATAGTCACACAATTCGAATCGTTAAAGTTGAAAATGGCGTGGAACGTCTGTTGGGAATTGTGAACAATCTCTATCTGTCGTTGCAACAATCTTATAGATTCCGAATTGTCTGGAATCGGAACACGGGTGATATTCTTTTGTTCAAGCACGCCACTTTTCTGGGTTCCGCACACGACAGTGCATGCGGATACACTCCTTGGCCTGCGAATCACATGGCCTTTGCGGCCGAGAGTTCCACGTTGAATGTGGATAATGTGCGGGTATATGGCTCCCGGGGACTCCAGACGCGGATTACGGTGGGTGCGGCTGACACCTGCATGATGCGCTGTCAGTCTTCGTCCGGAAGTGTTTCCGCCAAGGTGAAATCCATTGTTCTGGATAATGCCAATAAATTCTCCACCTTAGAAGAAAAACGGGTGAAAGTGGATTATACACCACCCACCATGACGGATTTGCTGAAGGTTACCTCACGAATGGGAAATTCGGGTATGCAGAATGTCACGGTGTCGTGGCCCCGTAGTGAAGACCCCCACTCGGATGTGAAACGCTATGAATATATGGTTGCAAGTTCGAATCCGAGTAATTACACGTATAGGCTTGTTTGGCGGGATCTGGGTCTGGCTACCTCGGTGCAGTTGTCGTTGGATTGTCAGCAGATATCGAATACGATGATATTGGTACGGGCGGAGAACCAGGCTGGATTGAAGTCGTCGGTCGCGCAGCAAATCTTATCAGGCCGGAGTGGTAATCCTAACATGGCTAAACAGTTTTCCGTTTTCCCGAATCCGGTTCGTGACGAATTGGTGGTAGAGGTGACGGGCCATGAGATGGGGAGATTTCATCCCGATGAAGTTCGGATGGTGCGTCTGTATGACCTCACGGGTCGGGTGTTGCAGGAGACAACTTTGGACCAGCGCCGGAAACTTTCGCTGGAGGCCTATCCGTCTGGAATTTATATGCTGCGGATTCTCCAAGGCGGCAGGACAGTATGGAGCGAGAAGGTCGTGAAGATAGGTTTTTGAAGATGATATTTTTCTTCCCTAGCTAATCAAAATCCAGCGTCATGACCGAATCGGGTTTTACCTCGTTGCATCCTGACGGGTCGCCAATGTAGGCTTCCGGGATGATGAAGTTGTACCCCGGTGTGGTCCACTTGCTCTCGGAGGAGACGATGGCGTGGTAGGGCAGCTGGGTGTCGGCATAAACCTTTTGCATGAACAGGCCGAACACGGGTAGTGCCGTGCGCGCACCCTGGCCCAACGCGGTGCTGCGGAAGTGTGCGGAACGGTCCTCGCATCCCACCCATACACCGCAGGTCAGCAGTGGTGTGTAGCCCACGAACCAGCCGTCAGACTGGTTGTCTGTGGTGCCGGTCTTGCCGGCCAGCGGGAAGTCCAGCTTGTATTGGCTGCGCAAGCGCCCGCCCGTACCGAAGTCCACCACGCCTTGCATCAGACGCACTGTCTTGAAAGCCGTGATCTGGTCGATGGCCTCATTGCTCTTGGGTACGTTATTGTAGATGACGTTGCCGTCTTTGTCACAGATCTTGGTGATGAAGATGGGTTCCACATATACTCCCTGATTGGGGAAACAGTTGATGGCACCCACCTGCTCGTATAAGGATAACTCGCAGGCGCCGAGGCAGATGGACGGTACTTCCGGGATCTCGGAGGTCATGCCCATGGCACGTACCAATTCTACCACAGCTTTCGGCCCGTAACGTTTCATCAGATAGGCCGACACCTGGTTGAGCGAGTAGGCAAGTGCCTCCCGCAAGGGCATCATTTGGCCTTCCTTGTGTGCGCCCGAGTTCCTCGGAGTCCAGGAACCGCCGGGCGTTTCGATGGTCACCGGCACATTGGGAACCATGGTGCAAGGGTCAAAGTCGCCGCTCATCATGGCCACCGTATAGACGTAGGGTTTGAAGGTGGACCCGACTTGCCGACGCGACAGTTTGACGTGGTCGAATTGGAAATATTCGTAGTTCGTGCCGCCCACGTAAGCCTTCACGTGGCCGGTGTTGGCCTCCACGCACATCATGCCGCATTGCAGGAAGGACTTGTAGTAACGGATGGAATCCAGTGGGGTCATCACGGTGTCTTTTGGTCCCTGGTAGGTGAAGACGCTCATCTTCACTTTCTGGTTGAAGGCGTGCCATATTTCCTCGTCACTCTTGCCGGCATCTTTCATCCGGTCATAACGTTCCGACTTCCGTATTGCCGCCCAGAGGATTTTATTGGTCTGCTCCTCCGACAGGTTGACGAACGGGGCGTTTTTCGCACCTTTGATATGGTTGAAGAACATTGGTTGCAGATAGTCGCACACATGTTCTTTCACGGCATCCTCCGCATGTTTCTGCATCCTCGAGTTGATGGTGGTGTATATTTTCAGACCGTCGCAGTAGAGGTCGTAGCGGCTGCCGTCCTGCTTGGGATGTTTTTCGCACCAGTCTTTCAGGAAGATGCGGAGATATTCCCGGAAATAGGTGGCCAAACCGGCGTAATGGGCCTGGGATTTGAAGTTGGAGAGGTCGATAGGGATTTGTTTGATGGAGTCGAACTGTGCCTGTGTCAGGTAGTTGTATTTCTTCATCTGGCTGAGAACCACGTTTCGGCGGTCGATGGAGGCCTGATAATGGCGCCGTGGGCTGTATTTGGTTGGGGCTTTGAGCATACCCACCAGCAAGGCTGCCTCCTCGGTGTTGATCTCGGAAGGCTCCTTGTCAAAGTAGGTGCGGGCGGCCGATTTGATGCCGACGGCGTTGTTGCCGAAATCGACGGTGTTGAAATACATGGCCAGAATCTCGTCCTTTGAGTAGGCACGTTCCAGTTTGGTGGCCACCACCCATTCTTTGAATTTTGTGAAGACGAGCTTCAGTTTGCCAGCATTCGGGTCGCGGGGGAAGAGGTTCTTGGCCAGCTGTTGGGAAATGGTGCTGCCGCCGCCGCGCCGATGGAAGGTGAGCACGCCGCCCGCGACGCGGAACAGGGCCTTCACGTCCACACCGGAATGTTTGTAGAAACGGGAGTCTTCCGTGGCGATTAAAGCATCCTTGAGGGACTTCGACAGGTCGGCATATTTGCAGTTGGAGCGGTTTTCCCGATAGTAGGTGCCCAGCAGGATGCCGTCTTCCGAGATGACCTCGGTGGCCAGGTTTGCGGATGGGTTCTCCAGTTCCGTAAAGGAAGGCATGTATCCCAACCAGCCGAGTGAGATCAGGGTGAAGATGAGGACGACAATGC
>JBGUMF010000071.1:0-6192 GCA_045116675.1 Bacteroidales bacterium | reverse complement strand
AACTCAGTTTCCATCCTTGTATCAATACAGCCTCGCTGATGGTGCCCCGGACGGACTTCCTCCGTTTTCTGGATTATATGCAGAATGCATACGAATGGATTGATTTATACTAAATTATACTTGAAATGAAACGATTGATAATATCCCTTTTGGCTTTGTTGTCGGTGGTGTTTTTCCCCGCCTGCAATACGGGGGAGGGCTCGGGCGGCACGGCCACCCTTGAGGGCAATGTGGTGAAGGTGCTCCATCCCGATGATGTCTATACGCTGGAAACCGACACGATGCCCGGTGCCAAGGAGGACGTGTTCCTGGTTTACGGGACAGATGGCTTCTACGATGATGATGTGGAGGCTGACATGACGGGACATTACCAGTTCAAATACCTGCGTCCCGGCACGTACAGCGTGTATGCCTATTCCACGCTGGCCACAGGAGAGAAGGTGGCGGTGGTACAGACGGTGAATGTGGAGCGCGGCAAGACAACGCAGGTGCCGGACCTCTACATCCACGAGGGCAAGGCTTACGGCACCTCGATGGTCAAGGGGAAGGTGATGGCCACCTACATCGACAAGGATGGCAATACCATTGCCACGGGCCCGGCATACGAGCACCGCGTCTATATCCAGCGTGCGGGCGACTGCTTCCCCTGCGGCGACGAAAGGGTGGGGATGGATGGCGTGTTCGTGTTCCAGAAGCTTACCCCCGGCGATTATGTGGTGTTCACCACCTCGGTGTTTGATGAAGATGAGATTCCCTATCTGGTCCGGCAATCGGTCACCGTGGAGGAACCGAATGTCATTGTGGAATTGCCAGAAACGTTTCATGTAACGATAAAGCCTTAGTGTAGAATGTTTTAAAGTGTTTGATTGTTTTACAACAATAATAAATAAGGAAAAATGAAAAAGACATTGCTATTTTTGAGTTGTATGTTGTTGTGTGCCTTCGTTTCGTTCGGCCAGAACACTGACAAGAGAGAACAGCGTAAGAACCTGACGGTCAAGACGTGGAAGACCCCGGTGAAAGGGACTCGTTACCTGGACCATCTGACCCGGTATGATGCCCAGGGCCGCAAGGTGGAGGAAATCGAGTACAATGCTTCTGGCATGAAGGCTCGTTGTGTTTATGAATATGATGAGAACGGACGTGTGGTGCGCGAGGTGGTGTATGATGAAAACAACAAGGCTTCCCGCATCCATAAAATTGAATATAACGCCGATGGCACGAAGAAACGCCAGTTGAACTATTCGGCAAAGGGGAATCTTTTGTCAACCCGGACCTACGAATATATCCGCAATTAGCCGGCTATGGAGACCCTTGAGCACATCCTGCAGCAAATGGAACCCATATCCTTGGCGGAGATGAGTGCCGTAAAGCTGATGAACCGTGTGGACAGCAAGTTCCCGACGAACATGGAGACGTTGCTGCGGATGGCTCCGTTGTGGAACAGGCATTTCTATGTGCAGGAAAACGAGGGTCATCGCATTGCAAAGTACCGTTCCCTTTATTTCGATACGCCGGATGCCCTCACCTACATCATGCACCACGATCGGCGGTTGCGGCGACAGAAAATCCGCCAGCGCATCTATGTGGACTCAAACATAGCCTTTCTTGAAATCAAGAACAAGAAAAACACCGGGCGCACCAGGAAAAAACGCATCGCCATCCCAATAGAGCAGTGGGGCGACCTCTACACGGAACAGGAATCCGCTGACTTTATCCATGAGCGGGTATGGGTTACGGACAAACAGCTGCTGCCGCGTCTGGAGAACGCCTTCCAGCGCATTACATTGGTGAACATGGCCAAGACCGAGCGCATTACCATCGACTTTGGCATCACGTTCCACAACCACGCCAACGGCTGCGACGCCGACGTGTCCGACCTGGTGATTGTCGAGGTGAAACAGGACGGTTCGCTGCCCTCCAAGTTCAAGGACTTTCTCCGTGAAGCCCGTGTGAAGAAAAAGGGTCTCAGTAAATACTGTCTCGGAATGTTGCTTACCGATACGCCGCTCAAATACAACCGGTTTAAAGGTAAAATCCGTTATATTAATAAATTGACAAATAACACCTATAAAATAAAATCTTTGGAGAAATGATACAAAGTGATTCAGAATTGTTTGATTCCTCTATTGCCAGCGAATTTGCCGGCAGTGATGGCGCTGGCATGTTCGGCATCCCCTGGTTTGACGGACCGAGCCTTTGGCAGCTCCTTTTCTGCTTCGCCATCAATTTGATTGTATGCTGGATTATTGTCGGCTTGTTGTATTATAGAAAGAGCAAGCGCCGCGACTATTATTTCACGTTTATGTTGTTCAGTATCACGATTTTCTTCCTGATTTTCCTGATGGACAACGTGAAGGTGCAGATTGGTTTTGCCCTGGGATTGTTTGCCATCTTCGGCATGATCCGTTATCGGACGGAAACCGTGCCGATTCGGGAGATGACCTATCTGTTCGTGGTGGTCGGTCTCTCCGTGATCAATGGCTTGGCCATGACGGTGAGCTATGCCGAGTTGCTCCTGACTAACGCGATTGTGGTGCTGGCTGTCTGGCTTTTCGAATCCATACACCGCCGCACGCATCTGGAAAGCAAGATCATCGTGTACGAGAACGTGGCGTTGGCGCACGCCGACCGCGAGCATGAGCTCCTTGCAGACCTGAAGTCCCGTACGGGACTGGACATCAGGCGGTTGGAGGTCGGGCATATCGACTACCTGAAAGACATTGCCTACGTTAAGGTGTATTATGCTTCCGACAAGCCGGAGAATACCATGAACCACATGACCAAGGTGAAAGGGGAAAACTATTTTTAATCTATGCTGCGGGTCCGGGCCATCATATTGATTTTCTGTGGAATGATTCCGATGCTGCTGTGTGCGCAGACGTTCGAAACGGGCGGTGTGCTCGGGGTGGGCTATGAGCAGAAAATCATGAAGGGATGGCACGCCTTCGTGGAGGGCGATGTGCGTTTCGACGCCAATTTCACCCATTATAACCGCGCAAAAATCGGAGTGGGTACGGATTACACGTTCTGGAAAAAACGGATGAAAGTGGGCGTGGAGTACAACTTCCTGAACTACCATGACCGCGAGGACCAGCTTTTCGACAACCGTCACCGTATCAAGGGCTTTGTGACCATTGCGCCGAAATTCGGGGCATGGAAGGTGGGGTGGCGTTGCATGGCGCAGAGCACCTTCCGCGATGCACGGCGCGGCGACTACAAATTCAATCCCAAGACCTATCTGCGTAACAGGTTGTCCGTGGCATGGTCCATCCCGCAGACGAGGCTCAAACTGCACGCTTCCGAAGAATTCTGGTGGCGCCTATACAAACCCGGCGACAATATCATCGACCAGCTGCGCACCGTCATCGGTTTGGAGTATAAAATCAAGAAACACCACACGTTGGACTTCTTTCTCCGCTCCGACAACGAGGTGCAGGTCAAAAACCCGGAGAACGTGTTGTACGTCGGGGTGGCCTACACGTTTGATTAGGGAGGGATGATGAATTTCGTTGATTTTGTGTATTTTTGTCGTTCGAATAAAAAGAGGATAACAATCATTCCGTCAACGATATGGAAAAAACAACTATTACCACTTGGGAGTCTTTCGCCAGCGGGGCGAAGCAATTCTTAAACAACATTGTGTTCCAGTACGTGCCCAAGCTGATTGTGGCCGGCATCGTGCTGCTTGTGGGTTGGAAGCTCATCAACCTGCTGAACCGTTTCATGAAACGGACGTACGACCGCCACAAGGTCGATGCGTCGCTGCAGCAGTTCCTGCACTCGCTGATAGACATCATCTTGAAAGTGCTGCTCGTCCTCACGGTGATGGGCATCCTCGGCATCCAGATGACCTCGTTCATCGCTATCCTTGGTGCCGCCGGTGTGGCCATCGGCATGGCGTTGCAGGGCACCTTGCAGAATTTTGCCGGCGGAGTCATCATTCTGTTGCTCAGGCCATTCAAGGTGGGCGATTATATCGAGCAGGGCTCGTATGCGGGTTTTGTGGAGAATATCCAGATCTTCAACACCACGCTGCGCACGTACGATGCCCGCAAAATCATCGTGCCCAACACCGAGCTGGCCACCAAGTCATTGGTCAACCATTTCAACCTGCCGCAGCGCCGCGTGGCCATCTCGGTGGGTCTTGCCTACGGCGCGTCCGTGGAGAAAGCCAAGGAGGTGCTGCTGAAGGTAGCTGCCGACAACCCGTTGGTCGTGAAGGAGCCGAAGGAGCCGTTCGCCACGCTGGAAAATTTCGGCGACAGCTCGCTCAACATGACCCTCTACGCCTGGACGCTCCCCGAAAACTATTGGAAGACCCTCTATTCGCTCAACGAGGAGGTGTACAACGCCTTCCGGCGCGAAGGGTTGGAAATTCCGTTCAACCAGATGGATGTCCATATTAAAAACGAGGCGTAAACCATTTTTTTGCTATTGTTTTTATGCGGAAAAATGATTACTTTTGCACGCTGTAAAAGTAATGTCGAAAATACGTAAATTTTTTATATAAATTCCTAAATATCATTAGTTTATGACAATGCAAGATAAAATCAACGAGTTGCTCGCACTGCGTGAGAAGGCTCGTTTGGGAGGCGGTCAGGACAGGATTGAGAAACAACATGCCAAAGGCAAGTATTCCGCCCGTGAGCGCATCCTGATGTTCCTCGACGAAGGAAGCTTCGAGGAGTTCGATATGTTTGTGCAGCACCGCTGCCAGAACTTCGGCCTGGAGAAGGAAAAATACCTCTCCGATGGTGTCGTCACCGGTTACGGTACCGTCAACGGCCGTCTGGTCTATGTGTTCTCACAGGATTTCACCGTGTTCGGCGGTTCCCTGTCCGAGACCTTCGCTTTGAAGATCTGCAAGGTGATGGACCAGGCCATGAAGGTGGGTGCGCCCGTCATCGGCTTCAACGACTCCGGTGGGGCCCGTATCCAGGAGGGTGTGAACAGCTTGGCCGGCTATGCCGAGATTTTCCAACGCAACATCCTGGCTTCCGGCGTCATCCCGCAGATTTCCGCCATCTTTGGCCCTTGCGCCGGCGGCGCGGTCTATTCTCCCGCTTTGACGGATTTTATCATGATGACGAAAAACACGAGCTACATGTTCGTGACCGGTCCCAAGGTGGTGAAAACGGTGACCAATGAGGACGTGACCACCGAAGACCTTGGCGGTGCCACGGTGCATTCCAAGAAATCCGGTGTGGCCCATTTCGCCGTCGAGAACGAGGAGGAGGGTATCGCTATGCTGCGCGAGCTCATCAGCTATATCCCGTCCAACAATATGGAGGAACCGCCTTTCGAGCCGACGGAGGATCCGATCAACCGTCTGGAAGACAGCCTCAACTCCATCATCCCCGACAACCCGAACACGCCGTACGATGTGAAGGATGTGATCAACGGCATTGTCGATGATGGCAAGTTCTTGGAAATCCAGCCGTTGTATGCTCCCAATATTGTCATCGGCTTCGCCCGTTTCAACGGAATGTCGGTGGGTATTGTGGCCAACCAGCCCAAATATCTGGCCGGTGTGCTCGATATCAACGCTTCCCGCAAGGGTGCCCGTTTCGTGCGTTTCTGCGACGCCTTCAACATCCCCATCGTGACGTTGGTGGATGTGCCCGGCTTCCTGCCCGGCACGGGTCAAGAGTACGGCGGCATCATCCTGCACGGCGCCAAGCTGCTCTATGCCTACGGCGAATGTACGGTGCCCAAAGTCACCATCACCCTGCGCAAGAACTACGGTGGTGCTTATTGCGTGATGAGCTCCAAGCATCTGCGTGGCGACATCAACTACGCATGGCCCACGGCTGAAATCGCCGTTATGGGTGGCAGTGGTGCCGCTGAAATCCTCTACGGTTCCCAGATGAAGAAAATCGAGGATCCGGCGGAGAAGGCCGCTTTCCTCAACGAGAAGGTGGAGGATTACCGCAACAAGTTCTCCAATCCGTACGTGGCCGCCCAATACGGCTACATGGATGATGTGATTGAGCCGCGCAACACCCGTTTCCGCGTGATCCGCGCCCTCGAATCCCTCAAGAACAAACGTCTGGAGAACCCGGCCAAAAAGCACGATAACCTGCCGTTGTAACATTTTACCCGTAGAGGCGCAATCCATGGCGCCTCTACATAAAAAACAATTATTGAAGAATTTATGAAATCATTTACCAAATATCTGGTCTTGTTGGC
>JBGUMF010000070.1:0-50143 GCA_045116675.1 Bacteroidales bacterium | reverse complement strand
CAGTCCGACGGAGGCGTAGTGGGCAGAGCCGTTATACGGGCCGGAGGTGAGCTTGTAAGGACTGCTCTTGAAGTTGTATCCGGCACGAAGGGCGAACTGCGGGGCAAGGTTGACTTCCGCACCCACACGCAATGTGTGACAGATGCCGTATTTGTCCTTAACCGCTTGATTTTCCGTTGTGTAGTTATATTCGTTGGAGTAGAGGTTGGCCATACCAAAATCGCAGAAATTGTATTCGGCGGAGATGAAGGCGTGTTTTTTGATGAGGAAGGTGGCTCCAATGTTAAATTTCAAAGGCGTAGTGAGTGTGAAGTTGTTGCGGTTGGTGTATGACCATGTTTTGGAGTTTGTACCATCGTAATATTGTGCGAGCATCTCGCGGTCATACGTGTCTTTAATCTTCCAATAATAGGTTGGGGTTTGGAATCCGGCACCAATGCGGAGGAAGCTCACCGGCTGGTAGATGATGCCTAATTTGAGGTTGATACCGCCGCCCGCATCACGTTGAGTGGCTACTGTTTGGAAGGAAGTCAGATAATCGCCCACCTCAAGATCATTGGACAGGGCTTCCGAATAGGTGATCCGCTCCTTGTAGTCGATAATGGGGATGCCCAGGCTGGCTCCGATATACAATTTGTCTTGGAAATTGCCGCCAAAGGCGAGGGAAATCTCATCAATGGCACCAAATTGTTCCACTAAGGCACTGTGATTCAGTTCTGCATTCTCAAAAGGACTGTAATAGTGGTCGGGTTGGTTGGGAAACGTGTCAATCGCCCAGGTGCTCCAGAACAGTCCTGCATCGCCGGCAAGTGCCGTGTAGGGCGTGCCTTGTGCATGGCGCAGGACGGCGTTCACCATGGAATTGTTCACGTTTTGAGCATCGGCGCGGAAGGTGTTGTTGAAATCCATGATGCGGTTATATCCGAAGCCGAACTGCCAGCTTTTCCAATTGGAGTTTTCAATTTTGCTGTTGATGACCAGCCCGCACTCGGGCACTGTGTATTTGGTGTTTTTCGCATAGTTGCCGTTACCATAATACTGGGAAGTGTTTTTCGAGAATGCCAGCGACATGGGTGTGATTGTCACCTCATGGCGTTTGTACAGGCCAATGGCGGCAGGGTTGAGGCTGAGGGCGGAAAACTCACCGCCGGTGGTGCTGAAGGCACCCCCTGCACCCATGAAGCGTGCCGTGCCGGAAATCTCCGTTTGGGTGAAACGGAAAGCCTCGTAATCGCCTTGGGCAAAGGAATATGCCGCGAAGGCCAAAAAAACGAAAATGCCGATTATCTTTTTCATTGTTGCTGATTTTTTACTATGTTAAATTATCTTCTGCCTCCACTGTATGAGCCGCCGCTGCGTGAGGAGGAACTGCTACTGGAACTGTGGGAAGAACTTCCGCCGGAGTAAGAGCTTCTGGAGGAAGAACTGCTGCCGGAGTAAGAGCTTCTGGAAGAGGAACTTCCGCTGGAATAGGAACTTCTGGAGGAAGAGCTGCTGCCAGAGTAAGAACTTCTTGACGGTGAGCTGCTGCCGGAATAGGAACTACGCGAAGGTGTACTATAGGATGAACGACTGCTGTTGGAGTTGGAAGGCGTTGAGGTGGGGTAGGAGGAACGCGAACTGTTTGAGTAGTTGTTTCTTGTGGAGGATGAGGAGGAAGAAGTCGCCGGTCGGGATGAGCTGCTGGGAGTGGTTGTGCTTCTCGAAGGAGTGGAATTGTAGCGTTGAGGTGTGCTGGAAGGACTGGTAGTGTTGGTGCGGCTGGGATATGTCGTCGAACTGGAACTGTTGGCCGGACGGGTTGTCGGCTGTGAAGGTACAGTCCGGTTGATAACGGTCGGGGTTTTCGGAGTCGTTGTGTTGGTCCGTGATGCGCCCGGCGTCTCCGTATGTGTGTTTGTGGTAGGTCTTGTGACGGTGGTCGTAGCCGGTGCAGTTTGGTTCTGGCGTGTCAGGCTGCTGCTGGATACCGGTTTCTCAACATTCTGCGGGGTCACGCGATTGTTGCTGGGAGAAGGTGTTGAAGGTCTGCTTGTTGGAGCAGAAGGAGTCGCCGTGGAAGAACCGCCGCCACCACCGCTTGTAGCGTATTGGGCTGCGATGTTGTCGTAGCGTTGGTTGAAAGAGGGAGCGGATGAGGTAATCGAATAATGATTGTTGTTGTCGTTGTTGCCGCTGAACCCATAGTTGAAGGGCTTGTCCTCACGGTTGGGGTTGCCCACGGACGGTCCTATGCTGTTGCGGTGACCGTAATAGTAGGAATGGTTGGGATCCAGATGGTTGTGCCAATAGTCGGCGGCAAGGTAATGGTGCGGATGATGCCATGAGTGGTAACCGTAATCCCACCATCCTCTATACGGATGATGCCAACCCCATCCGTAGTTGAAGCCATAATAATACCATCCGTAATCATAATAGTACGGACGATAGTAATAGCTTGGCCACCACCAGTTGTAACCCATGTAAATGCTTAATCCCCAGTTGTATGGATGACTGTCATACCAGTATAAATTGGTGAAATAGGGATCGTAATAACCATATCCGCAGTAAAGATTCGTGTGGAAACGGCGCAGACGGGAGGTGTAATAGTAATCGTAATAATCATCGTCATAGTCAGTGGATGCGTACGAACTCTCCTCTACAGGGACCTCGTAATAGGTGACGGAAGGTTCGGCCTGGCCGGGATAATAGGTCTTGGTGTCCAGCAGATTTCCGTTCTCATCATACTCGTAAACGATGGAGTCGGGCTGCAATTCCATGGGATCACTTTTGGTCTGTGTGGGGGCGGATGCGATGTATTGCGCATCAGAGGATGTGGTGTAGATGTCGTCGTAATAGGCGAGTGAACTGGTTGAACATGCTGAAAGCAAGACAATTGCACATCCAAGGACAATGGAAAATAGTTTTCTCATAATAACCTCCTATATCTTTTATTTTCGTATTTTTGCAAAACTTTTCATTGACGGCAAAAATACTAAAAAGTTAATTCTAATACTAAAAAATAATGGCAAAAAGTTTTTCGACTCGAGAAGAGAGTTACTCACAATGGTACAATGATATTGTAAAGAAAGCAGATCTGGCTGAAAACTCCTCTGTGAGAGGCTGTATGGTGATAAAACCTTACGGATATGCGATTTGGGAGAAGATTCAGTCCACTTTGGATGGAATGTTCAAGGAAACGGGTCACACCAACGCCTATTTCCCGATTTTTATCCCGAAATCCTTCTTCAGCCGAGAGGCCAGTCACGTGGAGGGCTTCGCCAAGGAGTGTGCTGTGGTCACCCATTACCGCCTGAAGAATGATCCGAACGGCGGTGGCGTGGTGGTGGATCCCGAGGCCAAGCTGGAGGAAGAGCTGATTGTGCGCCCCACTTCGGAGACAATCATTTGGGATACCTATAAGGATTGGATTCATTCTTACCGCGATCTGCCGATTTTGTGCAACCAGTGGGCTAACGTGGTCCGTTGGGAGATGCGCACCCGTCTGTTTTTGAGAACGGCCGAGTTCCTCTGGCAGGAAGGTCATACCGCACATGCCACCCGTGAGGAGGCTGTGGAGGAAACAGAACGGATGTTGCATGTTTATGCTGATTTTGTGGAGAATTTTATGGCAATTCCGGTGGTTCAGGGCGTAAAATCCCCGAATGAGCGTTTTGCTGGTGCTATCGACACCTATTGTATAGAGGCACTGATGCAGGATGGTAAGGCGTTGCAGGCCGGCACATCCCATTTCCTCGGACAGAATTTTGCCAAGGCTTTTGATGTGAAATATCTGAACAAGGAAAACCAGTTGGAATATGTGTGGGCCACCTCTTGGGGCGTTTCCACCCGTCTTATTGGTGCTCTGATTATGACCCATTCGGATGACAATGGTCTGGTTCTCCCGCCGAATCTTGCTCCGTTACAAGTAGTTATCGTTCCTATTTATAAGAGTGAAGAACAACGTCAGGCGATTGCCGAAAAGGTGAAACCGCTGATTGAGCAATTGAAAGCTCTCCGCATTTCCGTCAAATTTGATGACGATGATACGAAACGTTCCGGATGGAAATTCAACGAGTATGAACTGAAGGGTGTGCCGGTGCGCATCGCGGTGGGCCCGCGGGATCTGGAGAACAATGAGGCGGAAGTGGCCCGCCGTGACACGCTCGCCAAAGAGCAGGTCTCCTTTGACCGTCTGGTTGAGCACGTGCAGTTCCTTTTGAAGGATATCCAGCAGAATCTCTTCAATAAAGCCCTGAAATTCCGTGAGGAAAACACCCGCAAGGCGGACACTTGGGATGAATTTGTGGAACTGCTCGACAATCATCCGGGCTTCATCTATGCCCACTGGGATGGAACTGCTGAGACAGAGGCCAAAATCAAGGAGTTGACGAAAGCCACCATCCGCTGCATCCCGTTCAACAACCCGTTGGAGGAGGGCAAGTGCATTCTGACGGGCAAACCGTCGAAACAACGGGTGCTCTTCGCCCGTTCGTATTAACCATTTGCCCGTTTTTATACTATGGATAAACGATTGGAAGCCTTCCAGCGCCTGCTGGACATCATGGATGAACTGCGCGAGAAGTGCCCGTGGGACAGCAAGCAGACCTTTGAAACCCTGCGCTGCCTCACCATTGAGGAGACGTATGAACTCTCGGAGGCGATTGTGGACCAGAATGCGGATGATATGTGTAAGGAGCTGGGAGACATTATGTTGCATATTGTTTTCTACTCTAAAATCGCATCCGAAAAAGGCCTTTTTGACATTACATCCGTCTTGAATCAGATTTGCGAGAAGCTGATTCGCCGGCATCCGCACATCTATGGAACCGAAATGGCACAAGATGCACAGCAGGTGCATGAGAACTGGGAGAAGATCAAATTGCAGAAGGAGGGTAACCGGACCGTGCTCGGTGGCGTGCCCAAGAGTGTACCGTCGCTGGTCAAGGCATACCGCATTCAGGAAAAGGCTAATGGGGTAGGCTTCGATTGGTCTGATAAAGAACAAGTTTGGAATAAAGTGCAGGAAGAACTGTCGGAATTGAAAACCGAAGTGGATATGGATTCCGACAAGAAGGAGGATGAGCTGGGCGATGTGTTGTTCTCTATTGTCAATTATGCGCGCTTCATCAAGGTGAATCCCGATGATGCGCTGGAGAAAACCAACAAGAAATTCATCACCCGTTTCAATTATATTGAAGAGATAGCCAAGTCAGAAGGCCGCAAAATTACGGATCTTTCATTGGATGAGATGGAAGCGTATTGGCAGGAGGCCAAGAACAACGAACGTAGTTAATTAAATACTGTATATGTATTATAAAATAGTATATATAATATTATTGTATAGTCTTTCGCTGTTGCCATTCACTGCTCAAGCGCAGAAACCCGGCAAGGCTGCTTCGTTATGTGAGAAGGCGAAAACGGCCATTAATGCCCATGATTTTGATAAAGCATTCGGTTTGCTGACACAGGCAAGGTCGAAAGATCCCCTTTATCCCGACACGTATATTCTGTTGGGGGATCTGTACAATTTCACCTTAAAGTCCGACTCGGCAGAAGCCTGCTATAACCGGGCCATCGACCTGATTGGAAACCCTGACCCGCTGTTGTATTATATTGCTGCCACCGAGGGGGCCAAGTGCGGTCATTATGAATCGGCGTTAGGAAACTACGAGATTTTCATGCAGCGCGGACTTCAATATACGGATGTGCTGACGGATGCGCAAAAGGGCATTGCCAATTGTCGTTTTGCCATTGAGGCGATGAAGCATCCGGTGCCGTTTCAGTTGCAGAATCTGGGTGACAGCGTCAATTCGGAGTGGGACGAGTCGCTGGCGGTGCTTACGGCGGACAATGCACGGTTGGTGTTTACGGTGAAACGTCCGAAAGATGCCAAGACGGTCTGCGCTTTCTGTCTCAATGAGGAGGACCTGTACTATTGCAACAGGGAGGATACGGTGTGGCAGATGCGCACCCCATTCGCTTCCCCCATCAAGACCGGCTATAATGAAGGCGCGCAGACCATTTCACCCGATGGCGTGTATCTGCTTTACACCATGTGCGATGCGGATTTCGGCATGGGAAGCTGCGACCTCTATTGGTCGAAAAAGATAGGAGACAAGTGGTCGCGGCCCCGCAACTTTGGTGCACCGGTGAACACGAACGCGTGGGAAAGCCAACCCACCATGGCGGCGGATGGACGTACGATTTACTTCGTTTCCAACCGCTCGGGCGGCTACGGGGGAATGGATATTTGGAAGACGACGATGACCTCGGAGGGTGCCTTTACCGCACCTGAAAACCTCGGTGCCACCATCAATACGCCGGGTGATGATGCCGCTCCGTTTATCCACAGTGACGGGCGCACGCTCTATTTTGCCTCGAATGGAAGAGTGGGTATGGGCGGTTATGACATTTATTATGCTATACTACAGTCGGATGGCACATGGAGCGAACCGCAGAATCTGGGTTATCCGATCAATTCACCCGCCGATGAGCTCAATATCTTTATTGACGCTTCCGGCACGATGGCCTATATGGCTTCCGACAAAGAGGGTGGCTTTGGTGGACTTGACCTGTATTGCTTTGAGCTGGCCGAGAGTCTGCGGCCCAACCCAGTTACCTACATCAAGGGTGTGGTGCGGGACGCCGAAAACGCCCTTCCGCTTGCAGCAGACATCGAGATGGTGGATTTGTCAACACGCCAAGTGCTGACGCGTACCACTTCGGATGCCGAGACTGGCGGTTTTCTGGCCTGTATCCATACGGGCAGTAATGTCCTGCTCAACGTCTCCCACCCGAACTATCCCTTTTATTCCGAGAACTTCCAGGTGGAGAAGTCTTATACGGAGTTGGAGCCTTATATAAAAGATATTGTATTGCAACGGGCGGATGTTGGCACCACGGTGGTGCTGAAGAACATCTTCTTCGACTTCAACGAGAGCACACTGCGGACGGAGTCGTTTGAGGAACTGGACCGTCTGGTGAACTACCTCAACCATCATAAGGTGAATATCGAGATTGGCGGTCATACTGATGACCAGGGTTCTGACGAGTACAACGACCGTCTTTCCCAGAACCGTGCCAAGGCCGTTTACGACTATCTGGTGGGGAAGGGCATTTCGGCTGACCGGCTGGAGTACCGTGGTTACGGCAAGCGGAAACCCATTGCCGACAACGCCACCGAAGAGGGTAGGGCGGCTAACCGGCGCACGGAATTTCGCATTATCAGCCGCTAACTCCCATTATAACGGGGTGTGTTTTATAGGGGGAATGTCCGATTTTAGGGGACATTCCCTTTTTTATGTGTAACATTTAAAAAAAATCAAGGTAAAAAGTTCATGATATAATGTTTATAAACCAAAAGAGTGTGTTATATGTAAAGTGTTGATTTATAGAAATATAACGATTGATTCTGCTATAATTCCAGTGCTAAAACCGCATGAATGCGGCGGGCTTGTGCTGAAATTCGCTGAAAAAAATTCAAAAAAAAAAATACATGTGAGATAAGTAATCAAAAAAAATGTATTTTTGCAAGTTGAAATTTTAGTGAAATGTATAGTAGTGTATAGTACTATAAAAGATTGAGTATAAAGAAGAGAAATAATAATAATTAATAACAATCAAAAAATAAAAGTATGAAAAAACTATTATCAATTTGCTTCTTAAGCATCTTACTGACGCTAGCGGGCTTTGTCGCCCGGGCGCAGTCGCCTTGCTGCGTATGGCTGGAGAACATGAATCCAGACACACTGACAGGCATCGCGAACGTCCCTGGAGGGCAATTGGTGTTGAACAACGCCATGAATCCGGTTCTGACCCCCTACTACACCCAGACGGACGTGTACAAGATCCATTTCATTAACAGCTGCAACATTGACAAGCTGTCTATTGACTGGAAAGTGTATCGCGACGGCGAGTTGTTGAATGGCCATCTGTCCGATTATGCCGACTTCAACATCTACACCTTCTACAACCGCCTCAACCAAGATGGTCCGGGAATCCAGATTCCATGGCTTGGTGGCCAGGTATTGGATGGACACGGTGTCCCTGTAGGTGGACGCCCGGCATGTTACGATGCTCTGGTACAAACAGGAGCCTGCAAGGAAGGTTATCCTGGTGCTATGTCAGCAGATACCACTTTCCCGTACTCGAACGACTACCAGTTCGCCGGTGGCTATACTGGTATTTACTCCCAACATCTTGATTATTTCAATGCTGAATTTTTTGAACAAACTGAGAATGTCGTTATTGTCAACTGGAAACAAGTTGGCAACTACTCTTTAGTTATTAGCATCCGTGAACGTACCGGTGGTACCGACTGGACGAACCTCTATTGGAACGAGAACCAAGACAAATATATTGGTGGTCACATGAGTATCCCTGGACGGATTGTTGCTACGGACTCTATCGCTCCTTTCAAAAACTATGGTGCTTTTGATAAAGAGATCTGCCAAGGTGGAACGTTTGAATATGGCAAGCCCGCCATGTCGTTCGACACCGAAGGCGACTATGTGGTTGCTTTCATCGACACCCTTTGTGGTGGTCACTGCAGCGTGACGGCTATCGACACCCTGCACCTCTATGTGCGTGAGAACCCTGTTGTCCAAGTGAGCCAACATCGTATCGACAACTGCTTCGGCGAAGGTCTGAGCAAAGACCAGCTGGGTGCGTTGGCTTCTTACGCCACTCCGGATGCTACCGGACTTTCCTGGAAAGAAATCCAATGGTCAACCGATGGAACGACATTCGACACCATTGTGCCGACTCCGTCCACTGTGGTTGATACCTATTATTATTATGTGCGTCAGGTGAACTACTACGCCAACTTCAATGAAGACACTGTGATTTGTGATGGCCCGATTGACACCATCACCTATATCGTGCACGAGATTCCGGGCAAACCGACCATCGGCACGCCGAACTATTATTATTGTGTCGGTGCTACGGCCACCTCTGTTGATGAGAATGTGACCGCTGCCAAGGATTGCAAACTGTTCTGGTCCATGTCCCAGACCTTTGATCCGGAAATCACGGGTGCGGCTCTGATCCCGTCCACTACCACTGCAGGTGTCCAGACATTCTATGTCTATCAGAAGGACACGGTGAACGGCTGCTTCTCGAAAGACAGCTTCGACATCGTCACGGTTACTGTTTATGACAATCCTGTTGTTACGGTTACCGCCGATCCTACGGCTGCTTGTCTTGGCACTGAGTTCACGCTGACCGCCACGGCTGGTTTCGACAGCTATGCTTGGGTGAAGAAGGATGAGACCACCACGCTGGGTACCACCAACGTTCTTAAGATTACGCCGACGGCTGCTGGTGACAGCACCTATACGGTTACGGTGGGTGAAGATCATTTAGTGAATAATGTTGTTGTTATCACCTGTAACACTTCGGCTGACGTCACTATCACGATCCATCCTATCCCGGCTCAGCCGACACTTCCGACTACGACATCCGAATCCTACTGTTTGAATGAGACCATCCCCGCCACCTACGTGCTGACCGCCACGGCTCCTACGGGTGCTGTTTGCGTTTGGTTCGACGAAAATGGTCAACCTCTGGATACTGCCGCTAGCTACACGGTAGACATGAACTCCATCAAACCTGCGGGCAATGAATTTAAGACGGTGAAATATTTTGTGGCTTCCTACAATCCGACCACGACCTGTATCTCGGATACGATGCTGGCCTTCACCTTCGATTTCTACAAATATCCTGTTTTGGCTGTGGCTCCGAAGACATCTACAGTATGTCCGGGCGAGTCTGTGAATCTTACGGCAAGCCTGACCACGGAATCCAAAGCTGATTACACCTATACTTGGGCTGGTGATGTTGATGTGAATGCTACGATCAACACCAACACGATTAACACGAGCGATACGGATTGCACGGGCAAGACCTATATGGCTACGGTTTATGTAACCGATGCCAATGGTTGTAAGTCCAAACCCGCCGACACCGCTGTTGTCAATGTTGAAGATATCACGAAACCGGTTATCAATCCGTCTGCTCCTATCGCTGTTAACCTTTATGGCTGTGACCTTACGATTGTTCCCACGGCTTACACGACGCTTGCTAATTTGCAGTCTGGTTTCAATGTTACGGTTACCGACGGTTGCGGTAAACTCGAAACCACTGTTGCTCACAATGATGTTTTGACGAATGGTTCTTGCGTTTCCACGCTCGTTCGTACATATACGGTTTCTGACCATTGCGGCAACACTTCTGACCTGGTTGTTACCTACACGGTTCGCGATACCACGAGACCTGTCCTGTCAGTTACGCCGTCTCAAGTGGATCCTGTTCCGGCAATGAATTGTACATACATCATGCCGGATGACAGTGTCTTCGTCAAATTGGTGAAGGGTCATGTTAACGACAACTGCACACCGGATTCCGAACTGGTTGCTTCCGTTAAGTTCTTCAACGGTTTGAACACCGAACTTGCATCTGCTAATACGAACATCTTTGCTGACTCCCTCACTGTTAATGTCTATGCTCAGATTTCTGACAGATGTGGTAACAAGTCCGAGAAGGTACAAATTGCTACGATGGTTCGTCCTGAACCGATGTACATCAAACATCAGTCTGTTTCGATTGACAGAAATGAACTCTGTCTCTATGATACGGTGAACTTGAGCTTCTCTTTGGATTCCATCGCCGGTTACAGCCATGCTCCGTACTCCTTCTTGTGGACGGGCAGACCGAACGACGGTACGATTATCCACCATACTTGGCAGAATGCTCTTGGTATTCCGGCTCTGCCTGACACCAATTTCGTTTACACGATTACAGTTACAGATAAATACGGTTGCGTTGCAAAAGATTCTTCTGATCCTGTTCATGTTTGGAATCTGCCTACCGTTTACATCCACGAAGATATCCGTAACGGTGCCACCTTCCCGCTTTGCCCGAACTACGGCGTGCTGACCGTTGAGGCTGTTGCCGTTGGCAGAATCCCGGGTGACAACACGGTGACCTACGAATGGTCTGGTGAGAGTGTGAATATCTTCTCCCACAATGATACGACGGGTGTTTACATCCTGCCTGACAGCTGTAACTACACCTATTATCCGCATGTGAAAGTGACGAACGTCAAGGGTTGTGTGGCTGAAGCCGAATTCCCGTTCGACGTTGTCGATACTACGGCTCCTGTTGTGGATGCTTCTGCTATCATCAGCGACACCACGCTGGTACGTCAGATGGGTTGTAAGTTCATCCTTCCGGATCTTACCCAACTCTTCAATAACAATAATGTTTCTGACAACTGCTACAAGGTTGGTGCTATGACGCTGACGCAGAATCCTCCTGCTGGTACGGAAATCACAGAGAACAAGGCTGTCACGATTACCCTTACCGACCATTGTGGTAACACAAGCACTTTCACTATCAATGCTAACCTGCCTTCTGACAATATTACAATTACCAATATCGCCGTTGTTGACACTGCTTTCTGTCTGAACGGTACGGCTACGCTCACGCCGAGCATCTCCAATGGTGCTGGTACATTCGTTTACACTTGGACGGAGGGTTCCACGGTGCTGGGTTCTGACGCTGTTCTGACCGTCACCCCGACCACGCCTGGTGTTCACACCTATCAGCTGTCTGTGGTTGACTCCTTCAACTGCGAAGCCACCAAGTCTGCTAATGTTACGGTTTATCCGTTGCCGGCAGCTGCTGATGTTACGATGGCCTCCACTCCGAACGAATTCTGTAAGAATGCTTACAATGTCAATAATGAAGCCAATGGTACCGTTTATGTAACGAACATTACCACTGGTTACATGTACAAACTTTCTACGGATACCATGTGGCATGACGCAAGCTATGTTTACACGGGTCTCAATAATGGCACGTACAGCATCGACCTGAAGTCTGATCACGACTGTGAGACGGCAAATGCCACCACCATCGTGGTTGACTCTGTGAACAATATGGTTCTGTCCACCGCTACGGGTACGCCTAACTACCGTTGTGCTGATCCGTACGATGGTACTATCACGGTTGTTAATCCTCAAGTTAATTACACATACGAGATTATCAACGTTCCGAACTCCCAGCGTGTTTACGCTTCTGGTGAACTGAAATATGAAGGTCTGCGTAATGGTGACTACCTCATCCAGGTTGTTTCCGACAAGTTCTGTCCGTACAGCATCTACAACACGATTGTGGCTGACAGCACGAAACTTCCTGAACTTCCTGATTACGCTACCACGCCTAAGACGAGCTGTGTTGCTCCGAACGGTGCTATTACCATCCATAACTCCAGAACAGATTTCGAATACACTTTGAACAATGTCACGCTTACCGGTAATGGTGGTGACTTGACGTTTGGTCAATTGAATGGCGGTGACTACACCCTGGCTATTGTTTCTACGGTTACCGCTTGTAGTCAGCAGTTCGCTGGTATTAATGTTCCTACAACTACGCAGGATCCTGCCAGACCGCTGGTTGATTCTATTCCGAACTCTGTTTGCGACCAGGCCATCACGCCGAATGGTTCTATTACAGTGACCAACCCGCAGATGGGCTTCACCTATAAGATGGGTGATTCCACCTATACATACGATGGTACGAACGCCATCACGTTTGTCAACCTGATTGATGCTAACAATCATATTATGACGGTGACGACGGATCTCGGTTGTGCCAAGGACTTCACTTTCGAGGTTACTTCCAACATCGTTAAACCGAACAAGGCTACCTTCACCTTCACGAACAATACGGTTTGCACGGCTACGCTGCCTACTTGCGTTTCCATTGCTACTCCTCCGGCGGTGAACGGTACCATCTCCCTGACGGGCACGGATGACACTCATTACACCTACACGGTGAAGCTGGGTGCCACGGAAATCCTTCCGACTTCTGGTCATGCTTATACGAAACTCGCTGCCGGTGATTACACCATCACGGTTCGTAACATCGCCACGGGTTGCGAAAGCGACACGATTTGCAAGATTATAGATGATGCCGCTCCTATCACGATTGCTGCAGGTGAGTACACATCTACTCCGCGTACCAGCTGTACGGTCTATGACGGTTCCATCACCATCAATGCTGCTAACGGTTACAACTATTATATTTGCAATGTTTCCAACCAGGCTATTACGGGAACCCAGAGCAATCTGGATGCCGGTAAGTACAATATTGTGAAATACAACATTGCTACTGGTTGCTTCCGCGAGGATACGGTTGTTGTCGAGGATGGTAGAGCAAGATTTGATACGATTAAGTACAATATGGTTGCTGATAATGTTTGTGACAATGCTACCTTCACGGGTACTGGTTCCATCACGGTGACCAACCTCTCTACTTCTGACTTCACCTTCTTCATCGACGGTGCTATCAACACCAATACTCCTGCTAATGTGTTCCCGAATCTGCATGATGGTACGTACACCATCAGCGTGGTTCACAATGCTACCCAGTGTCCGGGTACGAAGGATATCGCCGTTAATGATATGACGACCAAGCCGGATATCAAATTCACTACTACGGCTAATACCTATTGTACGGATACTATCCATGATGGTACGGTGACGATTACACCGGAAACCAACTGCACATACTCTCTGTTTGCTGCAGATAGCATCTATGGCACAACCACCACGATCACGGGTCTTAAGGATGGTAGCTACAAGCTGGCTGCTTACAACACGCTGACCGGTTGTACGGATACGGCTAATGTAACGATCGCCCACACTACCATTATCCCGACTGTTTCGATTGCTGCCCAGGCTGCCAACTATAACTGTAAGCCTGAGAAGAACGGTTCCGTTACCATTACCTCTTCTGTGGCTGACGTTACCTATTATTTGGTTTCTGCTACGCCTGATACGACGACCAGCACCACTCCGACCTTCACGGGTCTGAACAGTGGCGACTATACTTACTATGTGGTGAGCGACAAGGGTTGTGCTTCCGCTAACGGTAATGTTACGGTGGCCGATAGTGCTCATATCTATGAACTCGAGCTGTCCCAGACTCCGAACACGATGTGTGTTCCTACGTTCGAGCATCCGGGTAACGGTACTATCGTGGTTGAAAAACCGCAGGCACGCCACTACACCTACTCCTTCTATGACAATGCTGGTGCTCAGATTGACGTGAACTACTTCAATCCTGACTCCTACACCATGTACCACTTGAAAGACATGCTCTACAGAGTGGTTGTGAACGATACGATTACCAAGTGTTCTGCAGAAGATACGATTACCGTTCAACTGCATCACGATGACATTACCGTTACGGCTGACTCCACCAACAACGATCGTTGCCTTGCTCCTTACAATGGTACGATTACGGTGAACATGGTTAACCCGAACATCGACGGTGTGTATCGTTATCGTATTGACGGTGGTGAATATCAGATCAGCAATGTCTTCACCGGCCTGAAAGAAGGTAACCATACGGTTCTCGTTTGGGATACCACGACCAATTGTACGTATCCTGTTGCTGGTGACTTGAATGTCATGGTTAACAAGACAGACTACACGGTCACCATGAAGCCTTACATCAAGGACAACGAGTTCTGTGTTGCTCCGTTCAACGGTGCTGTTGGTCTCTTCACGGATAGCGTGACGAGTGACATCCCGGCTCCGGCATTCCTGTTCGCATTTGACACCAATGCTACGGCTGATCCTGCCACACTGACATACACCAATGATACGACTTACGAACAGCTTGGTGCTGGTACCTATACGATTTATGTGAAGGAAACCACGACCGACTGTATCTATGGTCCTTTCACGGCTGCTGTGAACACGGTTAACGACAATGCTCCGATTATCGATTCCATTATCCCGAGCGGTTACAACAAGGTTAGCGAGTACAACTTCTGCGTGGATGCTATTGGTGAGCTCTGTGTTGACGTGCTTGCTCAGGTTCCGAGCGACACGCTTGGTTACCTCTATCGTTGGTCTTGCAACTGCTTCCCGGTGAACTCTGATTCCAGCTGTGTTGTTGTGAATACCGAAAATCCGCGTCTGCACTGCGAATACACTGTCCAAGTGACCAGCAAGGCTACTGGTTGTGTCACGACCAAGACGGTTGCTATCCATATTGACACGGTTCCTGTTGTCCACTTCTTCGCTGAGAATCCGTCATTCATCAATGTCCCGAGCCGCGGTATTATTTACAACTGCGAAAACAAGGACTACACTGTTGGTGTGACGAATCCTCTCGCTGATTACGATTCTATCGTTTGGACCCAGGGTCATATTGAAACTAATGTTACCTCTTTCGTTGAGCCCGCTTACAAGTACACGGCTCCGACAGAGATCTCCTACTGCGTCAACCTGTATGACCATAACGGTTGTATGGCTCACGACTACATGAATGTCAACATCAAACCGATCGCTACGAAGACAGTTACACTGGAAGCTTGCGACAGTTTGAAATATACCTACACGAGTATTGCTAAAGATACGGTCTTCCGCTTTGTGGATGGTGGTACAAACACCTACACCTTTGTGGATACATTTACTGCCGTTAACTATTGTGACAGCATCGTGACCTATCAACTGACTGTTTACAGTAGTCCTTCCCTCAAGGTTGATTCTGCTGCTGCTTTCATTGAGCGTGCTGTTTGTCATGGTACACCGCTTTGCGCTGAAGACATGCTTACGGTGAAACATACTACTACCTTCGGTTGGAAGTTCAGCAACGATTTGATCTTCAAATCTTCCGATGAAGACTTCGATCCGACGGCTAACATGACCTTCGCTAACAATGGCAGAAAGATTTATGCTTACGCTTATAATGCCTGCGATACGGTTCTCTCTACTCAGCTCTACACGTTGAATATTGACTCTCTGCCTGTTGTTCCGGATATTACGACCAACAGCCCGTATTGCGATAGCACGACGTTTGACCTCACAGTTCCTGCTTATACCTGTAATGCCGCTACCTGTACCGGTACATGGCAACTGGGTGGTGTGGATACGATTATCAGCAAGTTTGTCTATGGCATGAATAACGGTGTCATCCGTTACGCTGTGACCAACGCTTGCGGTACCTCTTACTCCAATGAGGTGACTCTGACGGTTTACAACACGGCTAAGCTGGATCTCACCTACACCTTCGATTCTCTCTGTGTGGGTACTACGGGTGATATCACCTTCACGGTGAATACGGGTAACACCGACACCCTGGTGTTCGATTCCAAGTACTTCAAGGTTGCTAAGAGTGGCAACACCTATACCATTACGCCTGACTCCGCCAATGTGGGTGTCTCCACCGTTGACATCTATTCCTTCCAGGAGCCTACAGTTCCTGCCGGTCTGACATCTCCTTGTCAGTTTGTGAAGAAGACGGTTGAGTTCTACATCGTTGACAAGCCGGTGGTTGCCGTGGTTGCCAATCCGGACAGCGTATGTGCTGGCAATGCTCTCCAACGTCTTGTCGCTCCGACGTACAATGCTAAGAATGGTGAGATCCTCTCTGAGGGCTGGCTCATTGCTCCGAGCGTGAACGGCACCTACACTGAGTTCGATCCTACAACGAAACTGTACATGGTCAACAATGGTAACTATATTAAGTATCAGGTGACCAACCGCTGCGGTACCACCTACTCCAACGCCGTTCCGGTGGTGGTTGACACGGTGCCTTCTGCTACGCTTTCTCCTGCTACGATTACCTATTGCGTGGGTGATTCCATCCATATCACAAGCGACCTTACGCTCAATGTTACCACAACTGCAACAGCTCCGCTGATTACTGCTCCGGTGCTGATGCTGAATGGTTCTGCCTATACAGCAGGTAACGCCCTTACGATGGCTGATTCCAACAAGAATGTTTGGTACGTTGTGACCAACAAGTGCGGTTCGGCTAACTCCAACACCATTAAGGTTGTTGTGAACGATACCGCCTCTCTGGCTCTTAACGTTGCTAACTTGAAAGACACTGTTTGTGTTGGTGACAACACCAGTGAATTCACGGTTACGGTTCACAAGTCCAATGTGATGACCTATTCACTTTCCAGCACCGACTTTGAGGTTTCTACTACGGTGGCTGTTAACGGTGATGGAAAACAGACAACATTCAAGATCACTCCGAAGGAAGCCACACAAAGTGCTGTGTCTGCTATCTACATCAAGGTTTCTTCTGCTGTTGCCGCTTGCGACCGCGAGAAGTATGACACTATCCGCTTCACGATTGCTGATACGGCTCACTTCACCACGGCTCCGAAGGCTGACACGGTTTGCGAGGGTTCTCAACTTACGCTTGTTACTCCGAACTTCACCACACCGAACGCTCCGGTGGTCAGCGAGGGATGGCAGAGCAATGTGAATGGTGCTTGGGCTGATTTCACCGCTACCACTCCGATGACGAAGGATTACAACGGCAAACATCTGCGTTATGCTGTGGAGACCCGTTGTGGCTTCAACTACTCTGATTCTGTACAACTGATGGTTTATGACACAGTGAAACTGACTACGGTTTCTCCGAACAAGGATACGCTGTGCTCCGGTACCGCTATGGATGATCAGGTGTTCAACTTTGAAGGTACTTACGTACATATCGGTTACACCTTCAATCCTACGACCCTTACAGGTGTCAGCAGAGATTCTGTTGCTACAACTACGGATGTGATCCATACCTCTGGTACTTATACCGTTAAGGGTAATGATGTTCAAGCTTCCCATGGCATCTATGAGGCCACGGTGACGGCTACCAGCACGGTTTGCCCGGCTACGAACAAGACCCTTACCTTCGCACTCTATATTGACACGCTGCCTACGATTACCTTCAACAATGCACAGCAAAATTACTGCATTGGTGAGACACCGAACTTCAAGGTTGGCGAGGTTGTCACCCTGAATGCTTACAACACGACGGATTCTACCGTGAAGGGCTACATCAAGACCTTCGACTTCGGTACGCATACCTATGCTGCTACTTGGTCTGATGTGCTGCCTACGACGATTGCCGCTGAACAGGATAGCGCTTTGGTTACCTTCACCATCACCAACCATTGTGGTGAGTCTGTTATCAATGACAGCCTCCTGGTTGTGGTGGAAGGCAAGCCGACGGTTACCGCACCGGTTGCTGTTAAAGACACCTGTATCGGTTCTCCGCTGAAAGACTTCATCAAGACTGCTCCTGGTGTTTCGCTGCCGACCAGATCCTCCAGAATTACTGCTCAAGGCTGGTTAGTGGAGACGGCTTCCGGTTACGTACCAATTTCTGAATCTGCTGCTATCACGCAAGACACGAACGTCAAGTACTATGCTGCTACTCGTTGCGGTTACGACACTTGCACTGCTGTGAGACTTATTGTGACAAAGCTTCCTGAGATTACGAGTACGATTTCGACCAGCGACTTCCACATCTGCTCTGGCGATACGTTCGCATCGAAGGCAATGACCTACGTCAATGTTGCTGATGATACGACCACCCTCTGGACGATCACCAAGGTTGGTTCCACGACTTCAGAGACGTTAGTCTTCGGTCAGGCCTATGACACCAGCTACAATGGCGCTACCGTTCGTTACATTGTGATGAATGAGTGCGGTTCTGACACGGTGTACACTTCCGCTCAGGTTGACACGCTGCCTGTTCCGGTTATCCTCGGTGACACCACCGTTTGTGCTACCGGTTCCACCACGCTTTCTGTGACCTATGACGGCTATGCTTCCTACCAGTGGTTCATGGATGGTGATACGATTACGGGTGCTACTTCATACACCTATGATTACACCTCCGCTGGTGAGGGCTCTCACACCTTCACGGTCAGCGTTAAGGATGGTAATGGTTGCTACTCTACCTACAATATCAACGGTACTGCTGATAAGGACTCCAAGCTGTTCAAGTCTGACAGTGTTACGATTGAAGCTACAGACGCTCCGAGATTCATCTTCAAGGATGTGAACGGTACGACCACGCACAGACTGCCGGATATGACCACTTCCAACAATTTGGCTGACAAGTTCAACTATACTTGGATGGTTAACGCTCCTTGTGCTGCTGGTGATCAGCTGGTATTCGTAACCTTCGACTTCTACTTCAATGGTCAAATCATCTCGAATGATTCCATCGGTGTTTACTTCAAGGAAGAAGAACAGGGTATGGGTTCCAACTATCAGAAGTGGATGTCCACCGACTACATCGAATGGCTTACCTACTCTCCTAATTCACATCTCGTGAACTCTGAAACGAGATATGACTTTGCTCAGGCCAATTATGGCAACACTCAGGAAATGGGTAACCACTATCCGGTGAAGAAACTGGCCGGTGGTAACGATAACTACGATGATGTCTATCTGCACTTCTTGAACAAACGTCCTGTTACCAAGACTGTTTCTCCTGCTATGAAGGCTGGTGAGTACAAGATTATCTATAGACTTATCGCTACGGATCGTTACAACTTGAACAACGACTTGTACTTCAATGAGGACACTGCACGTAACCTCAAAATCGGTGGTTACAACTCCATCGCATCCAATGCTAATCTGACAGAGCTGGTGGTGGATACCTTGAAGTTCACGGTGACTGGTGAAGATCTGCAGTACACTCCGACTCCGGCTGTTGAGCCCGAACCCGAACCGATTTTCAACAACACTGCTGACGAACCGACCGTTAAGGTTTATCCGAACCCGACTTCCGGCGATGTCTATGCTAACATCGAAGGCTTCGAGGGTGCTGCAATCGTCAGAATTGTGACGCTGGCCGGTAAGGTTGTCTCCGAGGAGACGGTTACCACGACGAAGAACGCTTCCGTTATCTACTCTCGTACCACGGCTGATCTCACGCCTGGCGTGTACTTCCTCACGGTTCAGAGTGGCGAAGCTAAGATCTCCAAGAAACTCGTTGTGACCAGATAATGTAATTCATCATACTTTTAAGGGAGTTGTGCCTGAATACACAACTCCCTTTTTTTTACCCATTATGAAAAACAACAATTTTATGTTATCCCTATTCCGCCGGTATCCCGGACGGATTTTTGTTGTTTTTCTGTTAAACCTGTGTTCTGTCCTTCTCACCATTCTGGTGTTTCTTCTGATAGAGCCTTTTTGTAAGATACTCTTTCATGTATCCATGCAGGACCTCAGTCCCGTAACCTCCTTCTTTATGAATCGAATGCTCCCATGGTTGCATTTTGATTCGGGTACGCTGCCTCTTTTCGGTTTACTGCTGCTGGCCTTGCTGCTCTATTTTCTGAAAGACTTTTTCACCTACGCCTCGCAATGGGTGATGGCCTCCATGCGCAGCCATCTGCTGATGACACTCCGCAATGATGTCTATGACAAAATCCTGAATCTGCCGTTGGGCTACTTTACATCTCGTCAGCGGGGGGATGTTGTTTCGCGTGCGGTGAACGACACCCAGGAGGTGGAGCATACCACGCTTACTTCGCTTCGCTCGTTCATGACGGATCCTGTGACATTGCTTATTTTTTTGACGGCACTTTTCTTGATTGATGCACCGCTTACTATCTTTTCCTTGTTGTTGATGCCGGTGGCTTTTTTCATCATTAGCCGTGTGTCGAAACGGTTGCGCCGACAGACGCGAACTTCCAAGGAACGCCTTGGTTCTCTGCTGTCGCATGTGGAGGAGAGTGTCGGCGGTTTGCGCATCATAAAAGGATTCAATGCCCAACGGAATGCAAAGAAGGTGTTTGATCGTTTGAATGATGATTTTACCGATGTGCAGACGCGAATCTATCGGCGCACGGACCTGGCCTCTCCGCTGAGTGAATTTCTGGGTGTTACCATTGTGATGATCGTGCTGGTGGTAGGTGGCAATATGGTCTTGGCTAACAAGATGAACCTGACCGCTGAAATGTTCATCACTTACATAGCCATGTTTACTCAGGTTATTGAGCCATTGAAATCGCTTTCCACTGCCGGAGCCAATTATCGTCGCGGGTTAGCTGCTTTGGACCGTGTGCGCGAACTGCTCAATGCAGATGAGCAGATCCCCGAAGCGGAAAATCCAATCGCCGTGGACACATTCCGCGACTCATTGCGCTTCGACCATCTGACATTCTCGTATGGGGAGAGTCCTGTAATCCGGGATGTGTCCTTCGAAATCTGTCGAGGCGAGATGGTGGCATTGGTGGGTGCTTCCGGTGCCGGCAAGAGCACACTGACGGACCTGGTGGAGCGCTTCTACGACCCGACCGACGGACGAATCCTGTTGGATGGAATTGACATTCGGGAATACCGGTTACATGACTACCGTTCGTTGTTCGCATTGGTGTCGCAGGATGTGGTCTTGTTCAATGACACGTTGTACCGCAACGTGACGATGGGACGGATGGATATTCCGGAAGAGGAGGTGATGCGGGCATTGGAGGTGGCCAATCTGGGAGAGTTTGTATCCTCACTTCCTGACGGGTTGCAACATGCCGTCGGCGATCGCGGGCTCAACCTTTCGGGCGGGCAGCGGCAGCGCATCAGCATTGCGCGTGCTGTAGTACGCAATACCCCCATCCTGATTTTGGATGAGGCTACCTCGGCCATGGACACCGAATCGGAAAAGAGTGTGCAGGAGGCCCTCGACCGGGTGATGAGGGACCGCACTGTGTTGGTGGTTGCGCATCGGCTCAGCACCATCCGCCATGCTGACAGGATTGTCGTGTTGGAGAACGGCCGTGTGATGGAAACGGGTACACACGAAGAGCTGCTCGCGCGCGCAGGCGTGTACAGGAACATGATAGAGAGTGGGGAAAGTGTTCGAGGTTCGTAGGGTTTATAATGTTCGTAATGTTTATAATGTTTGTAATGTTTGTAAGGTTGAAAGTATTAAAGTATTAAAGTGGGAAAGATTTAAAGTAGAAAAGTAATAAAGTTCAAAGTTCATTATCAAAGTTCATAGTTTCTTAACTCCTTGATTTCTTTGTTTTTAATCGGTTAACTCCAACAATCCAATCCCAAAATCCAAAACAAATGGCAAAGCATAAATTAGCACGTTTCGCCGAAAATGAGACATTCGGCAATCTTTTCCAGCATACGAACTACGACCGACAGGGAATTCCCTTTCCGCTGAAGGGACAGTGGGGTAGGGACTATTTCCATAACGATAACCCCATTGTGGTGGAGTTGGGTTGTGGTAAGGGCGACTACACACTGGCTCTCGCCCGTCGCAATCCGGATGTGAATTATATTGGGGTGGATCGCAAAGGGGCCCGGCTGTGGCGCGGTTGCAAGGATGCCTTGGAGGAAGGGTTGCAGAATGTGGCTTTCCTGCGGATTTCGATTGACAATATTGGATATTATTTTGCGCCGGGCGAGGTGAGCGAGATATGGGTCACTTTTCCGGACCCGCAGCCGAAGAGTGAGCGCCGTCGTTTGGTATCGCCGCGTTTCGTGGGTTTTTACCGCGGGGTGTTGCCGGCGGAGGGGGGTATTTTGAATCTGAAGACGGATAGCCGGATGCTATATGCGTATGTGTTGGAGACGGCTCCGGCGGAAGGTTGGCAAGTTCTTGAAGATGTGGAGGATGTGTATGCGCAGCCGTGTGCCGACATCTTGACGGGCATACAGACATTTTATGAGAAGATGTGGCTGGCGGAAGGGCGCACCATTTCGTATGTGCGACTGGCTGTCGGGGGTGCCGGAGAGGCCTCCAAACAAAAATAATGCCACAAATAAAAAAAACTTTTTTTTAAGGCATTTGGAATTAAAAAAATGCTATATTTGCCAACTTGTTAGAAAATCGGCAAAAGGCCTTGTGTGTTTGAAGGGTTTTGATTTGTAAGTGTCTGGTTTAAGGTGATTTGGAACGATATTTTTTAACAACGGTTGGTTAGTATGGGTTGGGCAGTAAGTGCATAAAGTGCGAAAAAAGTTTCTAAAAATACGAATAATATAAAAATCGAAGAAGATGAAAATAGTTAATTATTTTAAGGAAATGTATGATGAGCTGGTTCACAAGACGAGTTGGCCCACCATGCAGGAGCTTGGAAATAGTGTTGTAGTGGTGTCTATTGCTTCCCTAATAATCGCGTTAATCGTGTTTTTGATGGACATCATCTTCAATGCCGGCATGGGACTGGTGTTCCCGGCCACGGCTGTTTAGTTTTCTTCATAGTCAGTGTTATATCCTAAATACCGAGTCATGGCAGAAGTTGAACGCAAGTGGTATGTGATCAAGGCGGTCACGGGTACTGAGAAGAAGGTGAAGCAGAACATCGAGACTGAGGTTGAGCTTTCCCATCTCAAGGACCAGGTGACGAAGGTCTTGATTCCGACCGAGAAGGTTTTCCATAGCACGAAGAGCGGTAAGAAGGTGGTGACCGAGCGCAATTATTTCCCGAGCTACATCTTTGTGGAGGCAGCTATGACGGGAGAGGTTGCCGGGGCGCTGCTGGACGTTCCGGGTGTGTTGGGCTTTGTGGGTTGCAAGCACAAGAGTGACCCGCCGGTGGCCCTGCGTCCGGCCGAAGTGTCTCGCCTGTTAGGCAAGGTGGATGAGCTCATGTCGCAAGACGAGACGTTCATGCAGCCTTACGTGGTGGGTGAGGAGATCAAGGTTATTGATGGACCTTTCAACACCTTCAACGGCATCATCGAAGAGATTGATACGGAGAAGAAGAAGCTGAAGATCATGGTGAAGATCTTCGGCCGTAAGACCCCGCTGGAGCTGGGTTTTATGCAAGTTGAAAAAATATAACGCGGCTGAATAGTTACAAACAATAAAATTCATTAAAAAAATGGCAAAAGAAGTAGCTGGATTAATTAAGTTACAAATCAAGGGAGGTGCCGCCAATCCGTCACCGCCAGTTGGTCCCGCATTGGGTTCCAAGGGCGTGAACATCATGGAGTTCTGCAAACAGTTCAATTCCCGTACACAGGATTTGGCTGGTAAGATCATCCCCGTGGTGATTACGGTTTACAAGGATAAGTCATTTGACTTCATCACGAAGACCCCCCCTGTAGCTGTCCAAGTTAAGGAAGCAGCAAAACTTCAAAAAGGTTCTGGAGAGCCCAACCGTAACAAGGTGGGCACGATCACTTGGGACCAGGTCCGCAGCATCGCCGAACTGAAGATGCCGGATCTGAACTGTTTCGAGCTGGAGTCCGCCATGTCGATGGTGGCCGGTACGGCCCGCAGCATGGGTGTCAACGTCAAGGGAGGCCAGAATCCTTTTGAAAAGAATTAATAACAAGTAAAACACAATCAAATGGCTAAAATATCAAAAAAACGCAAAGAGGCTTTTGCTAAATTTGATAAGAGTAAAGTGTACAACCTGCCGGAAGCTGTCCAGACGGTGAAAGACCTTACCTACACCAAATTTGATGCTTCTTTCGACATTGACGTCCGTTTGGGCGTTGACCCTCGAAAGGCCAACCAGATGGTGCGTGGTATCGTGACGCTGCCTCATGGGACAGGCAAGGTGGTCCGTGTGCTGGCACTCTGCACCCCCGACAAGGAGGAGGAAGCGAAAGCCGCCGGAGCTGATTACGTGGGCTTGGACGAGTACGTTGACAAGATCAAGCAAGGCTGGACCGACGTTGACGTGATCATCACCATGCCGAGCGTGATGCCGAAGATAGGTGCCCTGGGCCGTATTCTCGGTCCCCGTGGTTTGATGCCGAACCCCAAGTCCGGCACTGTGACCATGGAGGTGGGCAAGGCCGTTTCCGAGGTGAAGGGCGGTAAGATCGACTTCAAGGTGGACAAGTATGGTATCATTCATTCGTCCGTCGGCAAGAACCGCTTCACGGTTGACCAGTTGGTGGACAACGTGCGCGAAATGATGGGCACGATCATCAAGCTGAAACCGACTTCCGCCAAGGGTACGTACATCAAGAGCATCTACCTCTCCACGACGATGAGCCCTGGAGTACAAGTGGATCCCAAATCCGTTACATTATAATCTTAAAGTTTAGTTAGTATGAAAAAAGAACAGAAAAGCCAAATCATTGAGGAAATAGCTCAGGACTTAGCTAACTATGCCAACGTATATGTAACAGACATTTCCGGTTTCACAGTTAGTACGGTCAACCAACTGCGCAGACAGTGTTTCAAGCGCGATGTCAAGCTGAAAGTGGTGAAGAACACGTTGCTGAAGCGCGCCATGGAGCAGTCCGCGTCTGACTATTCCGAACTCTATCCCACGCTGAACGGAGCCACCGCCATCATGCTTTGCAACACGGGCAACGTGCCCGCGAAGATGATCAAGGAGTTCCGCGCCAAGAACGCGAAACCCATCATCAAGGCCGCCTTCATTGAGGAGACCGCCTACATCGGCGATGAGAACCTGGAAGCGCTGTGCAACATCAAGTCCCGCGAGGAGTTGATCGGCGATATCATCGGCCTGCTCCAGTCACCGGCCAAGAATGTGATCTCTGCATTGCAGTCTGGCGGCGGCAAACTGGCCGGCATCGTCAAAACACTGTCCGAAAGAGCAGAATAATTACAATTAATAAAAATCATTTAGTAAAAACATTTAAAAAAATACAATTATGGCAGATTTGAAAGCATTTGCAGAACAGTTAGTGAACTTGACCGTTAAAGAAGTTAACGAGTTAGCTCAGATTTTGAAAGAAGAATACGGTATCGAGCCCGCCGCCGCCGCAGTCGCCGTGGCCGCTGGTCCCGCAGCTGGCGCCGCAGCCGCCGCTGAAGAGAAGACCGAATTCGACGTTATCCTGAAAGCCGCCGGCGCCCAGAAGCTGCAGGTGGTGAAATTGGTCAAGGAACTGACCAGCCTCGGACTCAAGGAAGCCAAGGAATTGGTGGACGGTGCTCCCAAGGCCGTTAAGGAAGGCATCTCCAAAGACGAAGCCGAATCTCTGAAGAAATCTCTCGAAGAGGCCGGCGCCGAAGTGGAGATTAAATAGTTTTCCCTATAATCTTTGCAATAGTACAACACTTCCACTCCGGTGGAAGTGATTGTACTTATTGTTGTTTTAAATACCCGCTGATTGGTATTCCCGAAAAGTCAGTGAATCATTTTCCAAAAAAATAATTGTAATAGCCTTGGCAACTAATAATAATAACAGAATAAGCTTTGCAACCACGAGACCGGTTCCCTATCCGGATTTTCTGGATATCCAACTCAAGTCGTTTGAGGAGTTCTTTCAAATTGACACGGATGCCGAATGCCGCCACAACGAGGGCCTGTACCGCGCGTTTGCCGAAAATTTCCCCATCACGGATGCGAGAGGCAGTTACGTCCTTGAGTTCTTGGATTACTCCATCGACGCCCCCCGCTACACCATGGATGAATGCCTGGAAAGAGGCCTGACATTCAGCGTCCCCTTGAAGGCGAAACTCAAGCTCTCCTGCAACGATGTCGAGCACGAGGATTTCGAGACCGTCATCCAAGATGTCTATTTGGGCATGATCCCCTACATGACCCCCCGCGGCACCTTCATCATCAACGGTGCCGAGCGTGTTGTCGTGTCGCAGCTGCACCGTTCGCCGGGTGTGTTCTTCGGGTTCTCCTACCACACCAACGGCACGCCGCTGTACTCCGCCCGTATCATCCCCTTCAAGGGTTCCTGGATGGAGTTCACCACAGACATCAACAATGTGATGTACGCTTATATCGACCGGAAGAAGAAACTGCCGGTGACCACACTGCTCCGTGCCATCGGTTACGAGACCGATAAGGATATCCTGAGCATCTTTGACATCGCCCATGAAGTTAAGGCTACCAAGGCAAACCTGAAGAAGTTCTTAGGCGAGAAGTTCGCCGCCGCCGTCACCAAGACATGGTGCGAGGACTTCGTCGATGACGAAACCGGTGAGGTCGTCAACATCGAGCGTACCGAGGTGATCATCGACCGCGAGACCGTTTTTGAGAAACAGCACATCAACATGATTACGGATGCGAACATCAAGACGGTGCTCTTCCACAAAACAGACGAGAAGCAGATTGACTACTCTGTGATCTTCAACACGTTGCAGAAAGACCCGACCAACTCTGGTCGTGAGGCTATCGACTACATCTACTTGCAGCTGAAGAGCACGGCGGCTCCCGACGAGGAGACGGCCCGTGCCACGTTGGACAAGCTCTTCTTCTCTGACAAACGTTACGATCTCGGCGAAGTGGGCCGTTATCGTATCAACAAGAAACTGAATTTGAACATCCCCATGGAAACGGGCGTGCTCACCAACGAGGACATCATCTCCATCATCCGCTATTTGATTGAGCTGATCAACTCCAAGACTGAGGTGGACGATATCGACCACTTGAGCAACCGTCGTATCCGTACTGTCGGGGAGCAATTATACAACCAGTTCAGCGTGGGTCTGAACCGTATGGCCCGCACCATCCGTGAGAAGATGAACGTGCGTGACCACGAGGTGTTCGCCCCGGTGGACCTGATCAATGCCAAGACACTGTCGTCTGTGGTGAATTCCTTCTTCGGAACCAACCAGCTGTCCCAGTTCATGGACCAGACGAACCCGTTGTCTGAAATCACCCATAAACGTAGGATTTCCGCTTTGGGTCCTGGAGGTCTGTCGCGTGAGCGTGCAGGCTTCGAGGTCCGTGACGTTCACTACACGCACTACGGTCGTCTGTGTACCATCGAGACCCCTGAAGGCCCGAACATCGGTCTTATCTCCTCGCTTTGTGTGTTCGCCAAGATCAACAACCTCGGCTTTATCGCCACACCGTATCGTCGCGTGGTCAACGGCCAGGTCCGTTTCGACGAGCCGCCCGTGTTCCTGACCGCCGAGGAGGAGGACAACCTCCGTATCGCACAGGCTAACACGCCGATGGATGAGAATGGCTTGCTGGGTGAGAAGGTGAAAGCCCGTCGTCTGGCCGATTACCCGATCCTCCCGCGTGAGGAAATCGACATGATCGACATCGCTCCGAACCAGATTGCCTCTATCGCCGCCTCCTTGATTCCGTTCTTGGAGAACGACGACGCTAACCGTGCGTTGATGGGTTCCAACATGATGCGCCAGGCCGTGCCTTTGCTTCGTCCGGAAGCGCCCATCGTGGGTACGGGCCTGGAACACCAGGTGGCTGTCGATTCCCGCGTGGTCCTCGTAGCTGAGGGTACCGGCGTGGTGAAATCCGTGGATGCCACCCATATTGAAATTGAATACGAAGAGTCGGAAACGCAGAGACTGGTCAGCTTCGATTCCAACGTGAAGAATTACGAGCTGCTCAAGTTCAGAAGAACGAACCAGAACTCCTGCATCAACATGCGTCCAATCGTAGTGAAGGGTCAGAAAGTGCAAAAGGGCGACGTCCTCACCGAGGGCTACGCCACCGACCACGGCGAGCTGGCCTTGGGCCGCAACCTGATGGTGGCCTTCATGCCTTGGAAGGGCTACAACTTCGAGGATGCTGTCGTGATTTCCGAGAAAGCCGTCAACGACGACTTGTATACTTCTATCCATATTGAATCGTTCACCTTGGAGGTGCGTGACACCAAGCGCGGTATCGAGGAACTGACCAACGATATCCCCAACGTGTCCAGCGAGGCCACCAAGGACTTGAACGAGGACGGTCTTATCCGTGTCGGTGCCGAGGTCAATGAGGGCGATATCCTCATCGGTAAGATCACGCCGAAGGGCGAATCCTACCCGACACCGGAGGAGAAGCTGCTCCGCGCCATCTTCGGCGACAAGGCCGGCGATGTGAAGGACGCTTCCCTGAAGGCCACCCCGGGCATGAAGGGTGTGGTCATCGGCTCCAAGTCCCTGTCCCGTCTGGTGAAGGACCGCAAGTCCAAAGCCAAAGATAAGGATCTGGTCAAGTCTATTGAGGACAAGTATCAGATGGAGTACGACAAGCTGCACGAAGTGGCCGTCACCAAGTTGTATCGAATCCTGGAAGGCAAGATTGCCCACAACATCCATGACAATGCCAAGAATGTGGTCATCCAAAAGGGTGCCAAGTTCTCCCAGAAGCTGTTAAACACGGTTGATTTCACTACGGTGGCCATCACCAAGTGGACGAACGACAGCAAGGTCAACGGTCTGGTGGCTGACATCATCCGCAACTATCTGGTCAAGGTGCGTGACATCACGGCGCGGAAGACCCGCGAGGTGTTCGACGCGACCATTGGTACGGAGCTGCCCGCCGGTATTGTACAGATGGCCAAGGTCTATATCGCCAACAAGCGCAAACTGCGCATCGGTGACAAGATGGCAGGTCGTCACGGTAACAAGGGTTGTGTGGCCAAGATCGTGAAGCAGGAGGATCTCCCGTTCCTCGCGGACGGTCGTCCTGTGGATGTGGTGCTGAACCCGCTGGGTGTGCCTTCCCGTATGAACTTGGGTCAGATTTATGAGACGGTTCTTGGTTGGGCCGGCAAGAAGCTGGGTGTCAAGTTCGCCACCCCGATCTTCGACGGTGCCTCCATTGACCAGATCAACGAATATATGCGTCAGGCCGGGCTGCCCGAAAACGGAAGCACCCAGCTGTACGATGGTGAAACCGGCGAGCCGTTCCATCAGAAGGCCACGGTCGGTTACATCTATTATCTCAAATTGCACCACATGGTGGACGACAAGATGCACGCCCGTTCTATCGGACCGTACTCTCTGATCACGCAGCAGCCGCTTGGCGGTAAGGCCCAATTCGGTGGTCAGCGTTTCGGTGAGATGGAGGTCTGGGCTATCGAAGCCTACGGTGCATCCAACGTGCTTCAGGAGATCCTGACGGTGAAGTCCGACGATGTGGTCGGCAGAGCCAAGGCATACGAGGCCATCGTGAAGGGCGACAACATGCCGCAATCCGGTATTCCCGAGTCCTTCAACGTGCTGGTCAACGAGTTGCGCGGTCTCGGTTTGGATGTTAAATTTGAATAAGACAATTAAAAATCATTATCGTATATTATGGCTTTTAGAAAAGACAATAATACAAGAAAAGAATTCCAAAAGATCACCATCAGTCTGGCTTCTCCGGAAACCATCCTGAAACAATCCCATGGTGAGGTTCTGAAGCCGGAAACCATCAACTACCGGACCTATAAGCCCGAGCGTGATGGTTTGTTCTGCGAAAAGATTTTCGGTCCTACCAAAGACTGGGAATGCCATTGCGGTAAGTACAAGAGAATCCGCTACAAGGGCATCATCTGCGACCGTTGCGGCGTGGAAGTCACGGAACGCAAGGTGCGTCGCGAGCGCATGGGACACATCCAGCTGGTTGTGCCTGTGGCCCACATTTGGTTTTTCAAATCCCTTCCGAACAAGATTGGTGCGCTCCTCGGACTGGCTTCCAAGGATATTGACGCCATCATCTATTATGAAAAATACATCGTCATCCAACCCGGTGTGGCGGAAACCGAAAAGGTGAAGAAGAGCACGCTGCTCACCGAAGAGGAGTATTTCGACATCGTGGACAACCTGCCCGCCGACAACCGTCTGCTGGACGAGAACGATCCCAACAAGTTCATCGCCAAGATGGGTGCGGAAGCTATCTATGATCTGCTCTGCAAGGTGGATCTGGATGCCGAGTCCTACGAGCTGCGTGACCGTGCTAACCGTGAGACTTCCCAGCAGCGTAAGAAAGACCTGCTGAAACGTCTTCATGTGTTTGAGGCATTCCGCGACAGCCGCAAGCGTGCCGAGAACAGACCGGAATGGATGATCATCAAGACGGTTCCGGTGATTCCGCCCGATTTGCGTCCGCTCGTTCCACTGGATGGTGGCCGTTTCGCCACATCCGACCTGAACGACCTCTATCGTCGGGTTATCATCCGTAACAACCGTCTCAAACGACTGATCGAAATCAAGGCTCCCGATGTCATTATGCGTAATGAGAAACGTATGCTTCAGGAAGCTGTTGATTCCCTTTTCGACAATTCTAAGAAATCCAGCGCGGTGAAGACGGAATCCAACCGTGCCCTCAAGTCCCTTTCCGACAGCTTGAAAGGCAAGCAGGGTCGTTTCCGTCAGAACCTTTTGGGTAAACGTGTGGACTACTCCGGACGTTCCGTCATCGTGGTCGGTCCCGACTTGCACCTCAACGAGTGCGGTCTGCCCAAGGATATGGCTGCCGAGCTGTTCAAACCGTTTGTCATCCGCAAGATCCTCGAAAGAGGTATTGTCAAGACGGTGAAATCTGCCAAGAAGATTGTGGACCGCAAGGATCCCGTTGTATGGGAGATTCTGGAAAACATTTTGAAGGGTCATCCCGTGTTGTTGAACCGTGCTCCTACGCTGCACCGTCTGGGTATCCAGGCCTTCCAGCCGCGTTTGGTGGAAGGTAAGGCTATCCGCCTGCACCCGTTGTGCTGTACGGCTTTCAACGCCGACTTCGACGGTGACCAGATGGCTGTTCACGTGCCCCTGGGCAATGCTGCCATCATGGAAGCCCAGATGCTGATGATGGCCTCTCACAACATCCTTAACCCGGCTAACGGTGCGCCCGTCACGGTGCCTTCCCAGGACATGGTGTTGGGTCTGTACTACATCACAAAGGAACTGCCCTCCACCCCTGACCATCATGTGCAGGGTGAAGGCGGCATCTTCTACGGCCCGGAAGAGGTTATGATTGCCTATAACGAGAAGAAAGTCCATCTGAACGCCAAGATCAAATGCCGCGTGGATGTGGACGGTCAGGGCACGGTCAAGATCATCGATACCACGGTGGGACGTGTAATGTTCAATCAGGTGGTTCCCAAGGATTACGGCTATGTCAACATGCTGCTGACCAAGAAAGCCTTGCGTGACATCATCGGCGATGTGCTGATCAAATGCGGAAACAAGGCTTGTGCCCAGTTCCTGGATGACATTATGACCCTCGGTTACCGTATGGCTTTCGAAGGCGGTATGTCCTTCAACTTGGGCGACGTGATCATCCCGGCCGAGAAGCCGAAGCTGATTGCTGAAGCCAACGCCCAGGTGGATGAAATCACGATGAACTACAACATGGGTTTCATCACCAACACCGAGCGTTACAACCAGGTTATCGACGTGTGGTCGCAGTGCAACGCCCGTCTGTCTAAGATTTTGATGAAGGAAATCGAATCCGACCGTCAGGGCTTCAACCCGGTACACATGATGCGCGACTCTGGAGCTCGTGGTTCTGCCGAGCAGATCCGTCAGCTTTCCGGTATGCGTGGTTTGATGGCCAAGCCGAGTAAGGCCGGTTCCACGGGCGGTGAGATTATCGAGAACCCGATTTTGTCCAACTTCAAGGAGGGCCTTTCCGTGCAAGAGTACTTCATCTCCACGCACGGTGCCCGTAAGGGTTTGGCTGATACCGCTTTGAAGACCGCTGACGCTGGTTATCTGACCCGTCGTCTGGTGGACGTCTCCCACGACGTTATCATTACGGAAGAGGACTGCGGCACGCTGCGCGGCATGACCGTCAGCGCACTGAAGAACAACGAGGAGGTGGTGGAGACGCTCTACGACCGCTTGTTGGGCCGTGTAACCCTCCACGATGTGTATCATCCGCAGACGGGTGAGCTGATCATCAAGGCCGGCGAGCAGCTGACAGAGGAATATTGCAAGATTATCGAAGAGTCTCCGATTGAGGAGGTGGAAATCCGTTCAGTGCCCACTTGCGAGGCTAAGCACGGTATCTGCCAGAAGTGCTACGGTCGTAACCTGGCCACGGGCAAGATGGTCCAGATCGGTGAGGCCGTGGGCGTCATCGCCGCACAGTCCATCGGTGAGCCTGGTACGCAGCTGACCCTGCGTACATTCCACGTCGGTGGTGTGGCCGGTAACGTGGCCGCCAACAGCTCTATCCAGGCATCCTACGATGGTGTGTTGAGCATCGACGAGCTTCGTGCCTTGGAGAAGACCGACGCGCTGGGCAAGACCTATTACAAGGTGATTGGCCGTACCGCTGAAATCAAGATTATCGATGTCAAGACCGGCATCGCGTTGGCATCCTCCAACGTGCCGTACGGTTCCAACCTCTACTTCAAACATGGCGATGCCATCAAGAAGGGCGACCTGATTGCCGATTGGGATCCGTTCAACGCCGTCATCCTCTCCGATGTGGCCGGTAAGGTTGTCTATAACGATATTATCGAAGGTGTCACCTATCGTGTGGAAACGGACGAACAGACCAACATCCACGACAAGGTGATTATCGAAAGCCGTCTGAAGACCAAGAACCCGAGCATTTCCATCGTGGACAAGAACGATGAGGTGATCAAGAGTTTCGACGTGCCGGTGGGTGCCCGTCTCGCTGTGGAAGAGGGTCAGGAGATTGACTCTGGTGAAATCCTGGTCAAGATTCTGCGTTCCTTCGGCAAGTCTGGCGATATCACGGGCGGTCTGCCGCGTGTGACCGAGTTGTTCGAGGCCCGTAACCCCTCCGACCCCGCTGTGGTTTCCGAAATCGACGGTGTGGTTTCCTTCGAGAAGAAGCTCAAACGTGGTAACCGTGTGGTGAAGATCACGCCGAGAAACGACGACGGCGAAGGTGCCAAGACCTATCTCATCCCGACCTCCAAGCAGATTCTGGCGCAGGAGAACGACTTTGTGAAAGCCGGTACGCCGCTTTCCGAGGGTTCACTCACGCCGGTTGACATCCTCAACATCAAGGGTGCCCAGAAGGTGCAGGAGTACATCATCAATGAAATCCAGGAGGTGTATCGTCTGCAAGGTGTGAAGATCAATGACAAACACTTTGAGGTTATTGTCCGCCAGATGATGCGCAAGATGGAAATCGAGGATCCCGGTGATACCAAGTTCCTCCAGGGCGAGTTGATCAACAAGATTGACTTCCAGGATGAGAACGACATGATTTGGGACAAGAAGGTGGTGGAAGATCCGGGCGAGTCGGAAGAGGTGCGCCAAGGTCAGATTATCACGGCCAAGAAGTTGCGTGATGTCAACTCCATCCTCAAACGTAAGGATATGAAGCTCGTGCAGGTGCGTGACGCGCGTCCGGCTACCGGCAAGCCCATCTTGCAAGGTATCACCCGCGCCTCTCTGCAAACGCACAGCTTTATTTCCGCTGCGTCGTTCCAGGAGACCACCAAGGTGCTCACGGAGGCTGCCATCAATGCGAAGAGCGACGACCTGATCGGTATGAAGGAGAACGTTATCGTGGGCCAGAAGATTCCGGCCGGTACCGGTATCCGCTCCTTCCAGACGGTGGAGGTAGGCTCCCGCGAAGAGTACGAATCCCTCATGGCTTCCAAGCTGGAAGAACTGATGGAAGGTGTTAACCAGTAAATTTTGAAACTATGCCTGAACAGAAAATCGATATCAATCTGCCCGAAGAGGTTTCCCAGGGTGTTTATTCCAATCTGGCCATCATATCTCATTCCAACAGCGAGTTCATCGTGGATTTCGTGTCCATGATGCCCGGTGTGCAGAAGGGCCAGGTGCGCTCAAGAATCATTATGACTCCCCAGAACACGAAACGTCTCCTGAATGCCTTGGCCGACAATGTGGCCAAGTATGAGAGCCAGAACGGCATGATTGAGGACAACCAGCAGACGCTGCCCCCGATGATGGGTGGTGGCGGCATGGCCTAACAGTAGAAACGTTCAAATTTTTCTATGATAATGATAGGGTGATTGCTCCGGCATCACCCTTTTTGTTGTACTTTTGCACGCTCTTTTTGAACCCCGTCGCAGAATAGGGCCTGTTGCGTGCGACGGCTTTTTGAAATGACTGAGAAAGATGATCCAACTGAATAAACTGTCTGTAAATTTCACCGGCGACTTCCTGTTCCGCGACATCTCCTTCGTGGCCGGCGACCGCGACCGCATCGGCTTGGTGGGGCATAATGGCGCCGGCAAATCTACCTTGCTGAAAATTATCCACCGCGAGATGGAGCCTGCCTCCGGCACGATGGTGATCACCTCCGGCTTCAAGACTGGCTACCTGCCGCAGGAGTTGGCCGAAACCTCCTACAAGACGGTGTGGGAAGAGACCATGTCGGCCTTTGTGGAGGTGAAACAGCTGGAAAGCAAGATACAGCGCCTTACCAACGAGCTGTCTGTGCGCACCGACTACGAGTCGGAGGAGTACGCGCTGCTGGCGCAGCAACTGTCGGATGCCAACGACCGCTTCCAGCATCTGGGGGGCAATACCATGGAGGGCGAGGCGGAAAAAGTGCTGGTGGGCATGGGCTTCAAACGGAGCGACTTCCAGCGTCCGATGGCCGAGTTCAGCAACGGTTGGCAGATGCGCGTGTGCCTGAGCAAAATCCTGCTCCAGAGGCCGGAAATCGTGCTCCTCGACGAGCCCACCAACCATCTCGACATTGAATCCATCCAGTGGCTGGAGGATTATCTGGCCAACTACGACGGCTGTGTTATCCTCGTCTCGCACGACCGTGCCTTCCTTGACCGTGTGACCAACCGCACGGTGGAGATCACCTGCGGTACCATCCAGGATTACAAGTGCAGCTATTCGCAATATGTGGAGCAGCGTCTGGAACGCATTGAGCATCAGCAGGCTGCCTACGAAAACCAGCAGCAGCAGATAGCGCAGATTGAGCGTTTTATAGAGCGTTTCCGCTACAAGGCCACCAAGGCCCGGCAGGTGCAGAGCCGCATCAAGATGCTGGAGAAGATGGACCGGGTGGAGATTGACGACTACGACAGCAGCTCTATCACTTTCCGTTTTCCGCCAGCGCCGCACTCGGGTCGTATGGTGGTGGATGCCAAACAGCTTTCGTTGGGCTATGGTACGTTGAACGTGTTGGACAAGATTGACTTCCATCTGGAGCGTGGCGAGCGCGTGGCGTTTGTGGGTCGCAACGGTGAGGGCAAATCTACCATGGTGAAAGCCATTGTGGGCGAACTGGCCCCGCAGGGCGGACAACTGGAGCTTGGCTATCAGGTTGTTATCGGCTATTATGCGCAAAACCAGGCCAAGTTGCTGGATCCGGAGAAGACGGTCTTTGAGACGATTGACGATGTAGCGGTGGGCGACATCCGGCCCAAAATACGTACCATCCTGGGCAGTTTCCTGTTTGACACGGAGGCTACGGAGAAGAAAGTGAAGGTGCTGTCCGGCGGCGAGAAGGCGCGGCTGGCCTTGGCGAAACTGCTGCTTTCCCCCTTCAACCTGCTCATCCTCGACGAGCCCACCAACCATTTGGACATGCCCTCCAAGGATGTGCTCAAGAACGCCCTGCTGCAATATGAGGGCAGTTTGATATTGGTCTCCCACGACCGTGACTTCTTGCAAGGACTTTCCACGAAAACCTACGAGTTCAAAGACAAACAATTGCGTGGTTACACAGGTGATGTCTATGACTTTTTGCAGCAGCGCAAGATAGAGACGCTCAATGAGTTACAGCGCAATGGGTCGACTACTTCTGGCGGTGGGGAGAAAACCGTCTCCAGTAATAAAGAGAGTTATGAGCAGCGCAAGGCACAGGAAGCCGCTGACCGCAAAAAGAAAAACCGTCTGCGCAAGCTGGAGGATGAGGTAGAGCAGTTGCAGCAGAAGGTGGCTGAAATAGAAGAAAAGCTGGCCCAGCCGGATCGCTACGCCGATGAGATTGCCTCAGGTTCGCTCTATCAGGCATACAACGATGCCAAGCAGCAGCTGGAGGAGAAGGAGATGGAGTGGCTGGAATTGAGCGAGTAGGGGGGTGCTATTGTAGCGTGACAGAACAGTTTTTCTTGAATAGTGCTTATGTCCTTGTCTTTAAAACATATAATTCTGATTTATTTGGCCATCATCAATGTGGTTGCTTTCTTTGCGTATGGCATTGACAAGTGGAAGTCGCAGCACAATCGGTGGCGCATTCTGGAGAGTGTGCTATTGGTGCTGGCGGCCGTCGGCGGCAGTGTCGGGGCGTGGTTGGGGATGCAGGTGTGGCGCCACAAGACCCAGCACAAGAAGTTCCAGTACGGCGTGCCGGCGATATTCGTCGCGCAGGTAGTGTTGGCGGTGTGGTGGCTGGCGAGGTGATGCCTTATTCTCCCCAAAAATGCGGAAAAATAAGGATTTTTTTTTACCGCACCGTCACCTCGCTCCTCTCACTGATCTTCCGCACCAACCCCGTGACACACCAACTCACAAAACATATAGCCAGTAGCAACAGCACCTTCGGAAGCATGGGAAACGATGCGGGGGCCTCGATAGCAATTCCAGATGGTAATAGCCAAAGTGGTTTCAACAAGATCAGCACGATGCCGATGGCACCCGTGACGATGCCCGAGATGAACACGGCCACCATCATCCGGCGGTAACGTCTCGTCTGCGCCTCGCGATATCGCTTCGCGTATTCCGCCGCCTCCAACTTCTTGGAAAGCTGCGTCATATATTCGTTTCGGTTGCCCATGTCCGGCTGGTACTGGGCGAAAAGGTCTTCTATAGTGGTCTTCTCTTTCATCGTTCCAAAATTTGTCTAAGTTTAACTCTCCCTCTTGAAAGCTGTTGTTTCACAGCTAATTGGGATCCTCCCGTGATTTTCGCAATCTCCTTCACGGAGTAGCCGCTGACGTAGAACAGCAAGATGGCGCTCTTCTCCTTCAACGGCAGCGTGCCGATGGCCTCGTACAACTCCTGGTATTGGAAGGCGTCGTCGGCTCCCGGACCGCCCGGCATCTGCTCCGCCGCGTCCAAGTCCGTCCGGCGGTTCCATCCCAACCGTTGGTGGTCGAGGAAGGTATTGTAGGCGATCTTGAACAGCCATGTGGAGAACTTAGCCCGCTCCACGAACCGCTCCATCGCGATGTACGCCTTCACCATCGCCTCCTGTGCGATGTCCTCCGCCTCCATCCGGTCACCCTCACACAGGGCAAGCAGGAATCTTCGCAAAGACTCCTGCTCCTCCGAAACTAAGGCTATGAATTGTTCTCGTGTCATTCGGAGATTTATTTCTCGGTTATCCGTTTCTCTTCAGTCTCTATCTCATTCTGTAGCATCTTCTTGCTGACAAAGTAATAGATGATAAGGGCTATGCCTATGGCTGTCAAGACACCTCCTAAGACAACTCCATTGGTCTTATCTCCTAAAAACACAAAACCAAACAAATGGGTGAAGAAAAGGACTATTCCGGTTAATGTGCAGATACAGCCGGCTAAAAGTTTTTCTAATACTCTTTCTTTCAGGGATTTCTTGCCGTCTTCCGACGACATGTCCAGTTTGTCTAACACTTCAGCCGGGTCGAGATTGGGATTCTTTTCCAACATAGTCATCAAGATCTCCGTTTTCTTGTCGATTTCGTGATTTTTCCGTTTGTTGGTCAGCCACACGGCCATTAGCGGTAATGCGATGCAGACTCCACCGAATACGAGTATCATCGCTATGAGTTCTGAAATATCCATAATTCCAAGATCTTAAAGGTTATACATTTTCGTTATTTGTCGAATCGATTCATCTATTAAACGGATGAGGTAGGCAAAAGGTGACAAGGAGGCGAAAAAAAATTGTACATTATGCATCATAAATTCATTAAATAATAGTACTATGTTTTTCCAAGTTTATGGGGCTAACGCCCTGGCTCAATGGGGAATGTTACTCGTCGTTCTCGTGGGTCTCATCCTATTCAACGAGTTTGCTCGTCGCACCAAAGCTGGCGGCATCATCACCTTTTTCGTCATCCCCGTCATTCTGACGGTTTATTTCGTGGCCATAGCCATTGGTGCGCGTGCCGGAGCCGACTGGGCAGTGAACAACCAGACGCACGTCTATATGAACGGCTGGTTCCACTATGCCAAGCTCTACGCCGCCCTTACCGGCTGCATCGGCTTCATGATGATCAAATACAAATGGGGCATCGGCGCCAAGCACTGCTTCAAACCGTTTCCGTTCATCATCGTATCTATCAACATCCTTATCGCTGTGGCCTCCGACTTCGAATCCGCTATCATGGGTTGGAACAAGTGGTGGCTCTCCAGCGAGGGCGTGTGGCTCTATGGCGGCTGGCACAACGTCATGAACGGCGTCGCTGGTCTGCTCAACATCCTCTGTATGACCGCATGGTGGAATGTGTTCCCCTCCAAGGACAAGAAAGACATGATTTGGGCCGACATGACCTGGGTCTTCATCGTGGTTTATGACATCTGGAACTTCGCCTACACTTACAACTGCTTGCCTACACACAGCTGGTTCTGCGGTATCGCTTTGTTGCTTGCCCCGACGATCGCGGCTATCTGCTGGAACCGTGGCGGTTGGATCATGAACCGTGCCAACACGCTGGCTATCTGGTGCATGTTCGCACAGGTGTTCCCGCTCTTCCAAGAGACTTTCAAAGACGGTTTCCAGGCCTTCAAGTGGGCTGTGCTTCCCGTGCAATACCCCAACGGTATTGATACTATCACGGAGATTTACGCCGCTGCCGGCGGTGAGGCTGCCGCTGTGGGCACTACCGTGGAGACTGTGGCCGGCAATCCGACCATGATGACCGTGATCAGCGCCTTGGCACTTATCACCAATATCATTGCCTTGTGCTATATTGTTTATCAAGCCAAGAAACGTCACATCAACCCGTACAAGGAAGATGTCTTCATCAACCAGAAGTACTACAAAGATGCTGTGGCAAGAGCCGATATGGAGTAATCCCATTAAAGCTAAATACCAAAAGAGGCCGCGAATTCGCGGCCTCTTTTGATTTACTTTCACCTACCTCCATTGATAAGTTTTTTGATTGCTGGTAAAATAGATGTAATGGTGTTTTTGCTATTTTTGCGGTCAGAAAAAATTACTGCCTAACTATAGATATTATGATGAATAAGTTGTCCGACAAAGACCGTGCGGCGCAAATGGAGAGCATGAAAGCTTTTGATGAGCAAATGCCGTGCGTGGGTATTTTCTGGTACGATATGCAAGATCATTCTTTTTTCGGAGTCTGTAAAAAAGAACTTACCCCTAAAATGGTGGAAGAAGCCGCTGAAAAGGGATTGCCTTTCATTAACTACCCGAAACTGCACCGCCAGATTTGGGCGAAAGAATATTTCCGTGCACAGGCAACACACGAGGAGACAAAGTTCAAAGGCGATTATACCCAAGTTCCCCGAGGAAGAGTGACTTGGAATATCAACAAGTTCATAGTTCTAGTTGGAAAATGGGCTGACCCCGTCAAAGAAGAATTGACCGAACTCTTGGAAAAGGAGTTTTCATTGCCCTATTTTGAGTTTGTCTATGACGAACACTGGGACTTGGGTCACGGCTGGTCAGGGGATATGTGATGATTATCGCATCACCCTTTGCAGAAACTCCGTCGTGATCTCCGCCGGACGGTACGGGCAGACGGTGAAGTTGTGGTCGTAGTAGTTAAGCAGGTGGTATTCGCTGTTGCTCCATGTCTCGTGGAAATGCTCGCTGCAGGTGTAGGGCACGAGGCGGTCAGCGTTGCCGTGGATGATGCAGGCGTTGCCGTGATAGTTGGCCGCCGTCTCAAAGATGGGCAGGGTGGAGGCGGTCTTTAAATATCTGTAGCCGAGGGCAATGCCGTTGTTGAGCACCAGACTGTCGGGCATGTCGAGGGGATCGAAGTCGATGCCGAAGAGGTTGCCGCGCACCACATCATCGCGCACGGAGGAGGCCGGCGCCAGCAGCACCACTGCCTTGATGTCTTCCGGATGTTTACCTGCTACCATGGCGGCCACCACCGCGCCTTGCGAGTGGCCTACCAAGGCGATGTCGTCCACAAAGTGCAGGTCCTGGGCGTATGCCAGCACCTGTTCCAGATCCTCCATCTCGTTGGGGATGGTCATGTCCACAAATTTGCCGTCGCTCTTGCCGTGCCCGTTGAAGTCGAATTCCAGAACTGCGAAGTCGTTTTCCAGATAGTAGGCGATACGCCGCATTAGTGAGAAATCATGGTCGCAGTTGAGTCCGTGGCACAGGATGACGAGATCGCATCGTTGCCCTGCCTTCAACTCTGGTTTGTACAATCGGGCCCATAACTTTCCCTTGCTGCCGTCAATGGCAATCGTGTCATATTTTCCATAGAACGGGAGTGCAACACTTTCCACGAAATCCTTGTACAACATATTCTCAATCTTATATGACAACACAGTGCTAACCAACACTTTGCCGTCGGGACCGATGAGGTAGAGGGAAGGAATCCAGCGCACGCCGTAGGCCTTGGCCACATCCGACTGGTTCATGCGTTTCAGCTCGCTCACCTGCGGGTAAGGAACACCGGACTGGGCAATGTAGTCCGTCCATTTCTGCTTGTCGGTGTCGAAGGAGACGCCGAGGAATTCCACGCCCATTTCGTGCCATTTGTTGTACATCCGGATAACTTCCGGCATGTCTTTGCGACAGTCGGGGCACCAGGAAGCCCAGAAGTCGATGACGACATACTTGCCTTTGGCGAAATCGCTGAATTGGATGGTCTTGCCATCGGGAGTCTGGAGCTTGAAGTCGGGTGCTGGCGTGCCGGGCTTCAGCATTTCCGTGGCATATTTAGTGTCAAAGTCTGGAACTTGAGCTTGAAGAGGACAACAGAATGCGAATACGAACAGCCACAGGGGCAGATACTTTAGAAAATTTTTCATAGAATGGAATTATATTTACGATGCAAAGATACATTTTATGGAGATATATCTTAAAAGTGATGTTTTTAAATTGTATTTTTGCAGCCTTTTAATTGAATATGGTTGTTCTTGGTGTATGAAAGCTGCTGTTTCGGTGTCAAATAAGGAGATTTGGCAGATTACTTACCCGATAATCTTCGGAAATCTGGCCCAAACCATCATCGTGTTCGTCAACACGGTGTTCTTGGGACATGTGGGCAATGCCGAGCTCGGGGCGGCGATGATGGCGGGACTCTATTATTTAGTCTTTACCACTATCACCCAGGGCTTTGCGGTGGGAGTGCAAATCATGGTTGCCCGTAGGTTAGGGGAGGGTAATTTGCGGCGGATCGGGCCTGTTTTTGAACATGGCCTCATGTTCACCCTCTTTTTTGGTCTGTTTCTGTTGGGGATGATGGCGTTCTTTACGGAACCGTTCTTTTCCAAGATCATCCATTCCCAGGCAATTTACACATCGGCGATTGAGTTCATGAGGTTTCGCCAGTGGGGTATCCTCTTTGTGAGTGTCAACTACCTGTTCAGGTCACTTTATATTGGTCTTTCCAACACTAAAATCATCACGCTGACCACGCTGATGATGGCGGTGGTGAACATCTTCTTTGATTATTCGCTAATCTTCGGGCACTTCGGCTTGCCGGAAATGGGTGTGGCTGGAGCCGGACTCTCCTCCGTGATGGCGGAAGTGACCGCTACAATGGTGTTCTTCACCTATACGTTTGTGAAATTGCCTTGTAAACAATACGATTTGTTTCGCTTTAAATCCTTTGACATCCGTCTGCTGGGTTCGGTGCTCCGTATTTCCGTGCCCACTATGTTGCAGCGCCTCATCTCCTTTGGCACATGGTTCCTCTTTTTCGCCATGATAGAGCATTTGGGCGAGGAGGCGATGGCCATCTCAGGCATTGTACGTAGCGTCTATATGCTGTGCACCATTTCGGTGTTTGCCTATTGTGCTACAGCCAATACGTTGACCAGTAGACTGATTGGTGCCGGAAAGTCGGATGAGGTACGGCGTACGCTCCGTCGTATTGTGCGGATGTCGCTGCTGACACTGCTGCCCATCCTGTTGGTGTTCGCCATTTTCCCGCGGCAGATTGCCTCTTTTTATACCGATGACATACAATTGGCTGCACAGTCTGTGCCCGCACTCTACACAATCTATGTGGGAGCCATAATCATGACCGCTGCGATGGTCTATTTCGAGTTTGTGTCAGGAACGGGCAAAACGCTCATGGCACTCTTTATGGAAACGGGCGTGTTGGTGTTTTATATCTTATATATTTATATGGCCACGGAGAAACTACACCTGCCGATTCGGTGGGTTTGGTGCTCCGAATGGGTGTATAGTGTGCTGATTCTGATAGCCTCCCTGCTTTTCATGCGCATTTATCCGTGGGAGAAACGGCAATGAAGGTGCTTGTTTTATTAAATTAAGAAACTAAGAAATTAAGAAACTTTAGCATTGGCTGTTTTTCCTCTTTTAACATTCAGTTTTCAATGCAAAATGCTTTCCATCGTGCTGACAATCTGACGGTTGAGCTGGCACAGCCTCTGATAGACTTCCGTCTTGCGCAGGTGCATGGCGCGGAAGAAGGTGATGAGTCTGTGGCACCAGATCCTGTAATAATGCACCAGGAATGCGGTGGCAAAGGTGAGCAGGATGTAGAGTAGGGCAATCCAGAACTTGTGCGACACAATCCAGACCACGGCGAAGAGGATGAGGTAGAAGATGGGGAAGGTGAAGACGGTGCCCGTCACGTATTGGAACGAGGAGGTGAGCATCGGATCCTTGGCCTTGTCGGTGAACATCTTGGTGAGGCGGCGGGGGATGTAGTTGTTGATGAGTCCGAACAGGAACAACGGGAGCAGGAGCACGAGGCCCAGGATGCGGAGCGTCAGTCGCACGATGGAGGGCTTCCGGTTGATGACCCAGTGGGTGAGGCCGTTCTCGTGCAGCAGGCGGTGGTATTCGTGCGTGTTGTCCATCAGCTGGGTGAACGCCTCCGGATCCTCCGCTTGGAACTGTTTCAGGTTGGCGATGATGGTCATGGCCGCATCCTTCTGGTTGGGGAGGAAGTTCGGGCGGAGCCCTTTCCGCTTCAGGTAGGGCCGGCTCATCATCTGGGTGAGGTCTTCGATTTCGTTGAGGTACTCCGGGATGTCGATGTCGGGGGTGAGTTCCTTGACGCGGGCACGGGCCTTCTCGTTGAGGGCCAGGTATGCCTCGTTGGGCGATTCCTTGTACATCTCGAAAAACTCCTCGAAGGTGAAGGGCTTCCCCACGGTGACCATCAGGTCGCTGCGGAAGTTGAAGTAGTTGGAGTAGTGGATGTTGAGCGGCAGCACCTGCACGCCGAGCTTGAAGTCGTTGATCTCCTCCGCCGAGAAGGCGATGCGGCAGAAGCCTTTCTTGAAGGTGTTCATGTAGTGGCCGTGCTGGTGGGTGGCCTCCGGGAAGATGACGAGGGTGCCGCCCGATTTGAGCACCTTGGCGGCGCGGTTGTAGAGGGCCAGGTTGCTGCGGATGTCGTCGCGGTTGCCGTCGCGCGAGCGGAACGTGGGCATGATTTTCAGGAACCGCAGGATGCGGGCCACGCCGTCTTTCTTGAAGATGTCGCCGCGCGCGATGAAGACGGGCTGCCGCCGGTCCTGGAACATGGTGTGGAGGATGGCCAGCGCGTCCATGAGGCCGTTCTGGTGGTTGGCGATGACGATGGTGGGCTGCCCTTTGGGCGGGATGTTTTCCTTGTTTAAAATGTAGAAATGACGATAGTAGATGTAGTTGTGCGCCACGCACAAGTAATTCATGTACAGGTCGTACAACCAGTCGTATTGGTCTATTTTGTCAAAGGAAATCATAGGGCGTGAGCGGCTTATTCCACAATGTCCATCTCTTCGATCAGGTTGTGCGCGTTGGCGAACTTATCGACGATGAACAGAAAATAGCGTGCGTCGAGGCTGATGTTGCGGCAGCGGCTCACGTCGTAGTTGATGTCGCTCATGGTGCCTTCCCACACGCGGTCGAAGTTGGTGCCGATGAGCTCGCCGTTGGCGTTGATGACCGGGCTGCCCGAGTTGCCGCCCGTGGTGTGGTTGCTGGCGATGAAGGCCACCGGCAACTCGCCGTTCTTGTTGGCGTAGCGCCCGTAGTCCTTGGCCTCCCACAGCTGTTTCAGCTTCGGATCCACCTTGTAGTCATACACGTCCGGGTCCTCTTTCTGGATGATGCCGTCCAAGGTGGTGTAATAGTTGTATTGTACGCCGTCGGCGGGCTCAAAGCCTTTCACCTGGCCGTAGGTTACGCGCAACGTCAGGTTGGCGTCCGGATAGAACACGCGGGTGGTGTCCTTCTCCATCAGGGCCTTGACGTAGGTGCGGTAGTAGCCGTTCAGCTGGCTGTGCTCAACCGAATACTGGTTCCGCACCTGAACGTATTGGTCGTAAACGGCACGGTAGATCTTGGCCAGCTCCGAGTTGGCGGTCTTGGCTATCTGGCTGGGTTTTGCCTTCTTGACAAACTGGGTGAATTTATCATTGTCGGTAATATAGGGTGCGGTGGTGGCCTGCTTGTCCCAGAGGTCGGTCATCATCTGCCGCACGGTGGCCTCGTCCAGCACGTATTTGTGCAGTTCGCCGGGGATGAGCTCTTTTTTCTCTTTGGTGAAATAATAGGTGAACAGCTCCACAAAAGCCTCCTTGTCAATGTCAAGGCAATAGCTCTTTTGGAACGACTGGTTGCTCTGGAGCAGCTTTTCGCGGTTGCTCTCCACCGTGCCGTTCTCGCCCTGCGTTGCTGGATATGCGAGCTGCCGATAGTAGGGATGGAGCACGTTGCCGATGATCTCAGGGCCGAAGATACATTCGCTGATGAAGGTGCTCGCGTTGACGTGCTCGGCGTAGCGCTCATACACGCGGTGCATGTCGTTGAGAAGGTTGCCGTATTTCATCTGGCGTTCGAGGGTGGATTGGGTCCATTGTTGGAAGTCGGCCTCCTGGGCCTGTTTCTTGGCGATGACGTTGCACTCGCGGATGCCCTTGCTCTCGCCCTGCCATTTTTTCCATCCGTTGGAGATGCCGTTGGCCTTGGCGGAGTACATGAGGCGGATCTCGGGGCTGAGGTTCATCTGACGCTTCATGGCATCGAGGCGGATGGTGCGTGCGTCGATGGCGATGGGGTTCTGCACGTTGGCCACCACGTCCACGCCGTCGGAGAGCAGGAACTGCTGCGTGGAGCCGGGATAGCCGAATACCAGGGTGAAGTCGTTCTCCTCAATGCCCTTGATGGAGATGGGGAAGTATTTCTTCGGTCTCATCGGGATGTTGTCTGCTGAATACTGGGCCGGGTTGCCATCCTTGTCGGTGTAGATGCGCCAGAGGGAGAAGTCGCCCGTGTGGCGCGGCCACATCCAGTTGTCGCTGTCGCCGCCGAACTTGCCGATGCTCTCGGGCGGCACGCCCACCAGACGCACGTCGCTGTAGGTCTCCGTGACGAACATGAAATACTGGTTGCCGTAGTAGAAGGGCTTGATGGTGGCTTTGTAGTGCGTGCCTTTGGTGGCCTCCTTGATCACTTTTTCCATGCTGTTTTTCACCATGATGGCTCGCTCGGCCTCTTCAATGTCGTCGTTGACATCCTCCAGCACCTGCTCGGTAACGTCCTTCATATAGACCAGGAAGGTGACGGTGAGGCCCTTCATGGGGATTTCCTCGCTTTTGTCCTTGGCCCAGAAGCCGTTTTGCAGGTGGTTCTGCTCCATGGTGCTGTGCGACTGCACGTAGGAGTAGCCGCAGTGGTGGTTGGTGAGCACCAGGCCTTGGGAGGAGATGAGCTCGCCGGTGCAGCCGCCGCCGAACAGCATCACGGCATCTTTCATGCTGTGGTGGTTCACGCTATAGACGTCCTCGGCGGTCAGTTTGAAGCCAAGCGACTGCATTTCAGCCTCGTTGTAGTTCAGGAACAGGGGCAGCCACATGCCGCCGTCGGCGCGGACGATGCTGAAAATGGCTGCGAACAAAAGGGTAAGAAGTATAGATTTTCGCATATTGATGATGTTAGTTTATGAGGTGCAAAGATAATCTTTTTTATTAACCTGCGTATGGGGTGATGGCTTCTTTATTTCTGAAAAAAATGTATTTTTGCTTTTCAAATTAAAACTTCAAAATTATGGCAGAAAATTACAATTCAGATTCTGAAAAGAAATCTTGCGTCCAAAAGTTTTTGGATTTGTTCAGAAAAACTTCGAAAGAGGTTAAAGAAAAAGTGCAAGACACCGTGGAAGATGTCAAGAACTCCGAGTTTGGCGGGAAAGTGGCGGATGTGGCTGGTAATGTCCGCGACAAGGCCAAAGACATGATGGAGGATGTCAAAAACTCCGAGTTTGGCGGGAAAGTGGCGGATGTGGCCGGTAATGTCCGCGACAAGGCCAAAGACATGGTGGAAGATGTCAAAAACTCCGAGTTTGGCGGGAAGGTTGCGGATGCCGCCGACAAGGCGAAGGAGATGAGCGGCAAGGCGCTTGAGAAGCTCGGCACGCTGGCCAACCTCCCGGTGCTGATCAAGATGGGTAAGAAGCTCCAGGAGTCTCCGGAAGACACTACCGAGAAAGAGAGCCTGCTCAACACCCTTGACACGAAGGTGGCCGCCATCCTGGAAGACGGCGTCATCACGCCCGAAGAGGAGGCTGTTCTCGTGGAGGAGGCCAAGGCTATCGGCATCGATACGGAAGAATTCTTGGCGGAAGTCCGCGAAAGACTGCCGAAAAAGGAGTAATTCACAATTTTACTCGTTACAAATAAGCTATTAGCTATTGGCTACTTGTCATTGGCTGATAGCTTTTTTGTTTATTGTGAGTAATATAATTTCTCATCATAAGTTCTAATAAAAAGGTAATGATATAGTAGTTGACCCACTGTCCGCACAATCGTGCGGGCATCCCCAAAATTCCCCTTCTTTTAAAGAAGGGGTGCCCGAAGGGCGGGGTAGATGTATAAGGAATAAAAAACCATATTACTACCCTGGCTTGCAGCCACCCCTACAATAGAAGGGGAACAAGTCCCCTTGCGGCACAGAGGTGCTACTATAATAAACGATACTGTTGTCTGATCTGGCCAACACTTTTTGGGTTGTAGGCCGTTGGCTGTGGTGACCTATGGTCAGCTGCAATGGAAATAATTTTCTCTTACAAATTCTCCAAAATGTACTTCGCCAACTTGTTGTACAGATACGTGCGGGTGTTGCCGCCCATGATGAAGTGGTTCTTGTTGGGGAAGAAGAACTGGTCGTACTCCACGCCGGCCTCGTTCAGCGCCTTCACCAACTCCATGGCGTTCTGGAAGTGCACGTTGTCGTCGGCGGTGCCGTGGATGAGCAAGTATTTGCCTTTGAGGTCCTTGGCATACGTGGTGGGCGAGTTGAGGTCGTAGCCGTCGGGGTTCTCCTGCGGGGTGCGCATGAACCGCTCGGTGTAGATGTTGTCGTAGTAGCGCCAGTTGGTGACCGGTGCCACGGAGATGGCCATCTTGAAGGCGCCTTCGCCGCGGAACAGCGACAACGCAGAGAGATAGCCGCCGAAGCTCCAGCCCCAGATGCCGATGCGGTCGCCGTCCACATACGATTGCTTCTTCAGCCAGTTGGCCGCGGCAATCTGGTCGATGGCCTCGTATTTGCCCATCTGCTGGTAGATGACCTTCTTGAAGGCGTCGCCCCTTGTGGCCGTGCCGCGCCCGTCCACGCACACGCAGATGTAGCCGTGCTGCGCCAGCATCTGGTAGAAGGCGAGGTCGTACGCACTGCTGTAGGCGTTCATCACCTGCTGACTGCCCGGACCGCCGTAACAGGTCATCATCACCGGATAGCGCTTGTTGGGGTTGAAATCGGCAGGCTTCATCATCCAGCCGTACAGCTCGGTGCCGTCGTCCGTGGTGAAGTGTATGATTTCACGGTCCACAAAGCCGTATTTGCCCATCGTTTCTTTTACGTGTTTGTTGTCGTTGAGCACGCGCAGCTCCTTGCCCTTCGCATCGCGGATGGTGTAAATCGGCAGCGTGTTGAGGTTGGAGTACTGGTTGCGGTAGAAGTTGCCGTTGGGGCTGAACGAGGGCTGGTTCCAGCCGTCGCCGCTGCTGATGAGCGTCTTCTTCTTGCCGTCGAAGTTGATGACGTAGAGGTCGCGGTTCAGCACGCCGCTCTCGTTCGAGAGGTAGTAAATCTGTTTCTTTGCCTCGTTCACATACTGGATTTCATTCACTTCCCAGTTGCCGGAGGTCAGCTGCTTGATTTCGCCGCCGAGCGTTACCTTATATATATGGTTGAAACCGTCGCGCTCGGAGGTCACGATCATCGTCTTGCCGTCTTTCAGGAAATAGTAATTGTCGGTCACGTCCAGCCATTTGTCGTTCTTGTCGGTATAGACGATGTCCTGCTGCTTGGTGACGGTGTTGTAACGGATGAAGTCGAGCTGGTTCTGGTGGCGGTTGAGCTTGAGGATGACGGCGTCCTGGCTGTTGGGCATCCAATAGACGCGCGGGAAGTAGCAGTTGCTGTTGTCGCCCAGATCCACTTTGGTGAGCTGCTGGGCGGCGAGGTCGTAGATGTAAATGTCCACCAGAGAGTTGTCCTCGCCGGCCTTCGGGTATTTGTATTTGAAGTCGGTGGGGTAGAGGTTGTCATAGAGGGCGAAGTTGTACTCCTTCACGCGGCGCTGGTCGAAGCGCAGGAAAGCGATCTTGCTGCCGTCGGGCGACCACGAGGCGGCGCTTGACATGTCCAGTTCCTCTTCATACACCCAGTCGGCATAGCCGTTGAGGATGGCGTTCTCCTGCCCGTCGCGGGTGATCTGTGTGATCTTGCCGGTGGCCATGTCTTGGTAGAAGAGGTCGCAGTCGCGGGCGAAGAGCACCTTCTGTCCGTCTTCGGAAAGGAAGGCGAAATGCAGCTTGGTGTTGGTGTCGGCCACCAGTTGCAGCGTCTTGTGCTCGATGTCGTAAACGTAGTAGAAGGCCAGGGTGGAGCGGCGCCAGATGCTCTCCTCGTCCACGGCCAGCACTAATTTTTTCTCGTCGTTGGAAAACACGTAGCTGCTGACTTTCCGGATGTTGACGGCGCCTCCGCTGAGGCGCTCGAGGTCGGTGTTGGTCAGGATCATGTCCACCTGCTCGCCGGTGGCGAAGCTGTAGCGCTCGATGCCGGACCGCGATACCGTGGTGTAATAATCGCTGTTGGGCATGGCCGTGTATCCCGGCACGCCTCTGGGGGTGAAGTAGTATTTGTCCCAGATTTCTTCAATGGTGATTTTCTTGGCCTGACCGAAAGAGATTATGGTGGCGGTCAGCATGAGGGTGAGCAAGAGGATTTTTTTCATGTAAAAAGATGTTGTTTATTGTGTTATGTGAAAATACGTTGTGTTTGTTGATGCGGCAAAAATACGCTTTTTATGGGAAAAGGGCGGTGGAAACACACCTTGTCACGGCATTTTTACGTGGCCCACACCGATGAGCTTGTCGTAAGAGGTGCCCTCTTCGTGGAAATAGAGCAGGATGGTGTATTGGTTCCGGGTCTCGAAATGGCTGCCCTCGATGTAGGTGGCGTCGATGGTGTTTTTGCCTTTCGGCATATATACATATTGATAATTGTATAAGCCCTGCTTGATGAAGAAGTCCGTTTCCCAGAAGTTGTAGTCCGCGTTGAAGTGGAGTTTCGCCTCGGGGAGGATGCGCCAGTCGGTGAGCTGGCCGAAGACATACACGTCGCCGTCCTGGAACGGGAAGTTGCTCTTGAGGGTGAAATGGGTGTTCACGTAGTCCTCCGA
>JBGUMF010000069.1:0-15874 GCA_045116675.1 Bacteroidales bacterium | reverse complement strand
TCTCGGCACGTCCATCCGCGATGTGCTGAACGCCGTGGGTATTCCCGAGGATACGGGCAAGATCATCTCCGGCGGCCCGATGATGGGAAAGGCTATCGCCAACCTGGATGCATACATTGCCAAGGGTATGGGCAGTCTGCTCTTCATGAACGAGAAGGAGAGCGTGCGCGGTGAGGTACGTCCGTGTCTGCGCTGCGGCAAGTGCGTGAGCGCGTGCCCCATGGGACTGCAACCCTATATGCTGCACGCCCTCTCCGACCTGAAGCGTTATGAAGACTGTGAACAGTACGGCATCATGAACTGCATCGAGTGCGGTTGCTGCTCTTTCTCATGCCCGTCGTTCCGCCCGCTGGTGGACATGATCCGTGTGGGCAAGGCCAAGACCGGTGCCATGATTCGCGCCCGCAATGCGGCCAAATAGAGCATCATAGCTCCACTCTGGTTGATTCTTCTTTGATTTTATCCCTTTATGACAAAACCTAAATTCAAAATTCCGCACACCTTCACGATTGTGTTTTCTATCATCGTGGTGTGCGCGGTGCTCACATGGATTATCCCCGGTGGCGAGTTCGAGCGGCAGTCCGTCATGGTGGACGGGCACGCGCGCAATGTGGTGGTGGGCGATTCTTATCATCATGTGCAGAACCAGCCGCAGACGTGGCAGGTGTTCACCGCCTTTTTCAAGGGCTTCGAGCGTACCTCCAATATCATCGTGTTCATCCTGATGATCGGCGGCGCGTTCTGGATCATGAATGAGACCAATGCCATCAACAAGGGCATCTATCTGTTTCTGGACAAGACGCAGAAGATGCAGAAACACAAGTTCTTCCGAGCAGTCGGGGTGAATAATCTCCTGATAATAGCTATCATGCTGATGTTCAGTCTCTTTGGTTCGGTGTTCGGAATGAGTGAGGAGACCATCGCCTTCATTGTCATCTTTGTGCCGTTGGCCATCTCCATGGGTTACGACTCCATTGTGGGCGTGCTGATGTGCTACGTGGCCGCGCACGTGGGCTTCGCGGGCGCCATGCTCAACCCCTTCACTATCGGCATTGCGCAGGGCTTGTCCGGTTTGCCCACCTTCTCGGGCATCGGTTACCGTTTGTTCTGTTGGATATTGTTGACGGTGGTGGCTATCATTTTCACGCTGATTTACGCCAGTTGGGTGAAAAAGAATCCGCAGAAATCCATCATGTACGAGTTGGACCAGTATTGGCGCGACAAACGCGAAGAGGTGAGCACGGAGCAGTCGCTAGCAAAATCTACTATTGCCACATGGGTGGTGTATGGCTTCATTGCGGCGGTATTGCTGGTTTGTGCCATTGCCATTCCCAAGACAGACATTACGGTAGGGTTGGGTAGTCATCGAATGGTTGTATTTCCCATTGTGGCGGGCTGTTACATCCTGTTGGGATTCTTTGCTGCCCGCAAGTCGGTGCATCATTTCATCCTCACCTTATTGCTCCTCACCATCGTGGTATTGGTGATTGGGGTGCTGGGCTACGGCTGGTATGTGATGGAGATTGCCGGGCTGTTCTTTGCTATGGGCATTGCGGCCGGTTTCGCCTTTAATCTGAGACTTGACCGCATTGTGCGCCTCTTTTTGGAAGGCTGTAAAGACATCATGGTGGCCGCGTTGGTGGTCGGGTTGGCTGGTGGCATCATCATCATCTTGGAAGACGGCAAGATCATCGACACCATCCTGTATGCCGTGTCGCAGGGCTTCGGCGATGCGGGGCGCGTGGGCACCACAGGCGTGATGTATGTGGTGCAGAACCTCCTCAACCTGATAATCCCGTCCGGTTCCGCCAAGGCTGCGCTTACCATCCCCATGATGGCCGAATGGTCTGATTTGATGGGTGTTTCGCGCCAGCTGACGGTGTTGGCCTTCCAATTTGGCGACGGTTTTACTAATATGATCACGCCCACCTCTGGCGTGCTGATCGGCGTGCTGGGCGTGGCGCGGATTCCGTACGCCAAGTGGTTCAAATTCATCTGGAAATTCCTGCTCGCCCTTATCATCCTCGGCTTCTTCCTGTTGCTTCCGCCACTGTTTATGCCGTTTGCAGGGTTTTAGAAGGGAATAGGGTGCAGGGTACAGTGGTCAGTGAATAGATTTCCCCTTCTTTCAAGAAGGGGTGCCCGCAGGGCGGGGTAGTTGGACAGTAAACAGGGTACAGTAGTCAGGGTACAGTGGTCAGTGAATAGATTTCCCCTTCTTTCAAGAAGGGGTGCCCGAAGGGCGGGGTAGTTGGATGAGGGTATAGTGGACAGTAGAGACGGTTTGCAAACCGCCTCCTGAATACATTTAAGATAAAACAGCCCAAATCAGCAGCCCGATTTGGATGATCAGAATCAAGGGAACGCCATACTTGAACTTGTTGTGTTGGGTTTTGTGGCGCCAGACCATCATGCCCAGCCAGGCCCCAATGCTCCCGCCGATAGCCGCCAGGCCCAGCAGCACGCTCTCCGGAACGCGCCATCTTGCATGTTGCGCTTTGAACTTGTCGATGCCATAGACGAGAAAGGTGATGATGTTGAGCGCCAGCAGGCAGATAAGCACGATTTTTAAAATAGAAAGGTCTTTCATAATAACAGTGGCAAAAATAATCAAAACAATTGGAAATTAAGAGTGTTCAATCTCCTCCAACGCCCCCGTTTCCGAATCAATAATGAAACCTCTGACCAGAATGTCTTTCGGTACGAGCGGGTGCGTCTTGATGGTTTCAACGGTTTTGCGGACGGAGGTCGGGGTGTCCTTGAAACCCTCCAGCCAGTGGTCCAAATCGATGCCGCATTTGCGGATGGTGTCGAGCGTTTCGTCCGTCACGCCGCGTGCAATCATCTCGTGGTGGAAGTGGTCGTAGCTCATGTGGCACGCCCCGCAATGACTGTGCGCCACCACCATAATCTCCTCAACGCCAAGCTCGTAGATGGCGACTATGAGGCTGCGCATCGCCGAGTCGAAGGCTGAAATCACCAGTCCGCCGGCGTTCTTGATGATCTTCGCGTCGCCGTTCTTCAGTCCGAGCGCGGCGGGCAGCAATTCCGTCAACCGCGTGTCCATGCACGACAGCACCGCCAACTTCTTGTCGGGGTATTTGTCTGTGAGATACTTCTCGTAGCCCTTCTGTTCCACGAAAGTCTTATTGAAAGCGATAATTTGGTCGATCATAATTTGTTTTTATTAATTTTTCCGCAAAATAGCGAATGATTGCAGTTGATAGTTCTATTTTCCAGTTTGTTGCCCTTTAATAGTCTTTTCCATCAAATTAAATGATCTCGTCGTTCCATAGCGCTTTGAAGAAATCGACCACGTAATATAAATCGACATCTCCGCTTCGGCGGCTGATACGGTCGCGAGAGACAAGGATTTGCTTCACGTTGGGATGCTCTTTGGCAAACTCCGAAAGACCTTTCTTGTGGTTGTTTTGGACCGAATCGGTCGATTTGATTTCGATGGCCACTCTGGCGTCACCGATCACTGCATCCACCTCTAAATTATCGTATGTGTGCCAGTAAGTCAATTTCTCTTCGCTGTCTTTATAACCCAAATAGGCCACAATTTCCTGTAACACAAGATGTTCAAAAGCATGTCCGTATTCAGGTGTCTTGGGTGCCAGATGGTGACGTCCAGTCAGATAGTTGGCGATTCCCACATCAAAAAAGTAGAATCTGGGGGCTTTGGAGAGTTTCCGCTTGATGACTTTCCTATAAGCTGGTATTTCGAATCCTAATAGTGTGTCACAGAGTATCTTGTAATAGGCTTTAACTGTGTTGGCCGAAACGCCGCAATCGCTGGCTACATTCTCATAGTTGAGCATTTCGCCGTCCGAGATGGCTGCCACTTCCAAAAAACGGATGAAGTCGTCCACATTTTGTACGGCGGCTTCTTCCATGATTTCCTCTTTCAAGTAAAGTTCGATATAGGACTTAAGTCGGTTGCGGGCGTTGGCCACCATATAATGCCGGGGAATCATCCCGTTCTGCACGGCACGGCCAAGGTCAAAATCCGGGATTTCCGCACTGACCAAAGGGAAGAGGGTCTCTGGAATGGCGCGGCCTCCGAGATTGTTGGCACCTCTCTTTTTCAATTTACGGGCACTGGAGCCACTCAGTATAAAGAAAAGCCCTTTGTTCACCATCAGCCAGTGAACCTCGTCCAACAAATCGGGCACTTTTTGGATTTCATCTACAATGATCAGCGTCTCGGCAGGAAACCGCAACAAGCTCTCCCGGAACTCCTCTGGATGCTGTCGGAAACGGTTTCTCAGCTCGGAGTTCAGCAGGTCAATGTAAACAGCCTTCGGAAAACGTTCCTTCAACAAAGTGGATTTCCCCACCTGACGGCCGCCAAACAAGAACATTGCCTCGTCCAATCGGTTCTCTATATCGAATATTCTATGATACATAACAAATCAAATTTCCTCAATCATATTGCGGATATTTTAAGAAAATCCGCAACGACGCTGCAAAAATACAATAAATTTCGAATGTGTGATTAATGTTCGAAAAAAAAACGCGGATTGCAATACAGCCCGTGACTTCTAGCAATTTTACTGATTGTCTCTTCCGGCAAGCGACTGTGAAAATGAAGGTAATAGTCATAACCGACATCAACTTGCACTTTTTTAGCTTCGTTTACCAATGCACACCAAAACAATTCTCTTAAACATGCTTTCAATACCGTATCTATCTTGGAAACTGCTATCCGTTGACCTTCCTTCAAAGAGGAAACGACCTGATACATAGCTTTGTTCTCTTTGTTGAAAGCTTTGGTACGACGCGGATAAAAAGTGGTGTCTGGACCAACAATCGTTAAGAACTTGACTCCCGAGACTTCCACAAGCTCTTTTACAGTATCAACGTATGCGGACTCGACCATCAGATACTCCTCCTTGGTCAACACCTCTCCATCAAAGCTTTCCCCGATGTCGCTAACTGAAATCCATTCGTTTTTTGTATAAATACCATCTTTGTAGTATTGAGGTTTGTATTTGACAATCTCACATCCGAATTTTCTGAACGGACTGTTAAGATTCGTGCTGTTCATTCGTTTGAAAACCTTGTCACTTAACATCTTACTTTGATCTTGATGATTCTTGTTCTTCACTTTTTATCATCTCCTTCACCTCCTTGATGTCCTTTTCCTGTTTGCCATAATCTAAATCGAGGCACCAACGTTGGGCGAGACGATACCATCGCAGACTCTCCTTTAAATTCTTTTCAACGCCGAGGCCTTTTCTGTAGCTTTCCGCCAGGTTGAGGGCAGCATTTTCATTATGCTTACGGGCCGCCTTAAAGAAAAACTTATTCGCTTTTTCTTCATTCTTTTCCACCCCAACACCCTCCATATAGTAATATCCCATCACATTTTGGGCATAGTCATCCCCTTTTTTTGCAGCTTTTTCCGCCCAGAAAATCTCCTTTTCCAAACTTTTTTCTACACCAATACCTTTATAATAGCAATAGGATAGTGCTCCTTGAGCTTCGGCATCACCCTCTTCCGCGGCTTCAGCAAAAAGCCGGAATGATTTAGGAGCATTTTTCCTTACTCCGTCACCATATCGATAACAGTATGCGAGTTGTCGTTTTGCAAGGGTGTCACCTCTTTTCGCTGCCCGTTTATACCAATAGGCAGCCTTTTCCATATCCTTTTCCACGCCAGTTCCATATTCATAACAAAAGGCAAGGTTCGTCATAGCGAAATCATAACCGTGCGCGGCCGATTTTTTATACCATTCCACTGCAAGTTCATAGTTCTGTTCAACCCCTTTGCCTTGATCATAGCATACCCCCAAGTTGTATTCTGCTGTACGGCTGCCCTTCTCTGCTGCCATACGAAATAGAGTTATGGCTTTCTGTCGGTCGCGCACCAGATTCCATCGTCCGTCAAATAATGCATTTGCCAGACTATTAATCTGTTCAGATTGTTCGCCTGTCAGCCGTTTGGCTTTCTGCAGGATTTCTATCGCTTCTTCGTAAGTTAGTTTCTTCATATTGATGGAGTTTTGATGGTGCAAAAACAGAATAATTATCTCGAATCCTATATTAGCCCACACTATTTACAGTAACACAAGGTAGGCAAAATACTTGTATGCCAAGTCGTTCAAGGTACGTTCGTTTTGATGCAGGCTTTGTAAGTCGCCTTCGGACAGTCGCTCGCGATATTCGCTTCCTTTGTATGACATGGCAACGAAGGTGTACTTTCCCTCTGTCTCTATTCGGACGTTTACAAATGGGAGTCCGTCATCTTGTTCGAAGACAGGGAAATATGCTACGTTACGCACGGCACCTTGCACGGGGCGAAGCATTCCTTTACTTACCAAATCCGATATATCACGGTTGGCAGTGTCGAGCGATACATCCGCTAATTTCGCCCAATTCTTGGCCGTCAGTTTTCCATCGTAACCGTCCAAATAGATGCTCATGATTTGCCTTTGCCGCTCGGTATAGGATTTTCCGGCATGAATCTTCCAAAAGTAGCTTTTTTGGAGCACTTTGCCGATGATGGAGTCCGATGTCTGTATTGCCGCGAGCAGTGTCGATAAAAACCAAACTATCCAATCGGTGATGTCGCCCGTGCCGCGTTGCGTCCGCTCCAATTCGCGGTAGTAGTTGTCGCGGTCGGCAAGTATCTGACTTGACATGCTGTAGTAGCGTAGCGGACTGTTTTCATACTGTGCCAGCAGTCTGTCTGACAAGGCCCGCGCCAACCTGCCATTCCCGTCATCAAAAGGATGGATGCACACAAACCAGAAATGTGCGATTGCCGCTTTCAGAGGAGATGCTGCCAGACAGTCATTATTATACCATGCAATGAATTGCGTCATTTCTTCAGGCACACGTGACGCAGCAGGTGCTTCATAATGAACACGTTCACGTCCCATGTTGCCCGAAACAACCTGCATTGCGTGGCTGCGATATTGCCCGACATCAATATGATAATGTTTCCGGTGTTCAATAGGGAACAATTCGTTGTGCCAGTCAAACAATGTTTCTTCGGCCAACGGTTGTTTGAAGTTGTGTGTGGCATCAAGCTCCACGCTTACAATTCCCTCCACATCGTGCGAAATGTTTTCCGAAACGCCGTCGGCAGGCACGCCCAGTCGCCTTGCCACTGATGAGCGTACACTTCTCGTATTTAGTGAGATACCCTCAATTTGAGATGTGGAGACCACTTCCTCGGTGATACTTTCCGTTGTGGCTTTCAGCTGTTCGTCAAAACCTATCATACTCAACCGGCCATGCATATATCCCAAAGCCTCCGATACTTGCATAAGCTTTTCGGTCACTTTTTCTTTGTCCCAGACAAAATCCGTCCAATGGTCTATTTCGTGAATAAACATACTGCTCATTTTAATTCGGCGGCAAAGATACAACTTTTGCGGTTAATTTGTAAATTTTAGCCGCAAAATTTGCGGCTAACGAATGCTGTTAAGCCGCACGCAGCATTTGTTTTATTCAAGAACGCTGCAATAATACAATTTTTCTTGAATGTTTAAATTTTGCGAAATTGCCTCTTTTCAATTTCAGAACTGTTTGAGTATGGCGACATAAAATTCAAATAGATAAATTTCGATGGTTGAAAAAACGGAATGAAGGTGTGAGTTGACGTGTTTGGAAAATTTGTATTTTTGCAGACAAAATATGTGGATAACCACGAAAAAGGTCTGTATTATGATATTCAAAAGAAAAAAATACCTCGACAAGCTGGTTGTCGGACAGGGAAACGGCCTTGTAAAAATAGTCTGTGGCGGAAGAAGATGCGGAAAGTCATTCCTGCTTTTCAATCTGTTTCATCAATATCTTATAGAATCCGGAATTGGTGATGATCATATTATTGAACTGTCTCTCGATGAGCGAAAAAACAAGCATCTGCGCAATCCGGACTTGCTTCTTGACTATATAGACAACAAGATCGGTAATGACAACGACAAATATTTTGTCATACTCGATGAAGTGCAGCTGGTTGAGGATTTTGTGGAAGTGCTGCTTAGTCTTATGCACAACCAGAAATTGGAGGTGTATGTGTCAGGATCAAATTCAAAGTTTTTGTCTAAAGACGTGGTAACGGAGTTTCGCGGTAGAGGAGACGAAATTCGGGTATGGCCTCTGTCCTTTGCCGAATATTACGAGGAGATTGGTGGCGATCGCACGATGGCGTGGAAACAATATTACACTTTTGGTGGATTACCTCAAGTTTCCCTGATAGAAGGAAGCGAGGGAAAAATCAAGTTTCTGCACAACCTGTACGAGCTCACCTATCTCAAAGACATTATAGAGCGGAACAGATTGCGCAACGAAGAAGGAATGCGCCAGTTGGTGCAAATTTTATCCTCCTGTATAGGTTCTTCAACAAACCCGAAGCGTATTAGCAACACATTCAAGTCGGTTGAAAATATCGGTATTTCTCACAATACGATCAAAGACTATATTGGCTATTTGCAGGACGCTTTTCTTATAGAAGAGGCCTTGCGATATGATGTTAAAGGACGTAAGTATATCGGTACAGAATCGAAGTATTATTTCACTGATATGGGATTGCGCAGTGCCATTTTGGATTTCCGGCAGCTTGAGGAAAACCATATAATGGAGAATGTCATATACAACGAACTCAGGATGAGAGGGTATCTGGTGGATGTCGGAATGGTTGAGACTTGGAAGCAAAACAAGGAAGGACATAATGTCCGAAGCAACCTTGAGATAGACTTTGTGGCCAACAAAGGCAATATGCGCTATTATATCCAGTCGGCATTCGCCATCCGTGATGAAGAAAAACGTGAACAGGAACTTGCTTCTATGAAAAACGTGAAAGATGCCTTCAAACGAATAATCATTATGAGGGACGACATTATGCCGTATCATGATGATAACGGTTTTCTTGTAGTCGGACTTTTGGATTTCCTTCTTAATCCAAACAGTATGGACTTATAGGTTGTAGATGTATTCACACGCCAAGTTTTAACATAACGTAAAATTATCGGACATAAAACTAGGCACAGCTGTTTCGATAGGATTGTCTATAATTGATGTGAATGGCGGTTTTGATTGGTTTTATAATAAATTAAAATAAGAAAAGATGAGCTGTTTGCGCGACATGCATAATAATTTCTTTTATTGGACCTTTCTAATGTATAAGAAAGGAGGTGGAGAGGTTAGTGATAGGGAGGCACTCATTTTTGGAATTATGACGATGTCTATAATTAACTCTATGGTTTTAAATGCAATTATTTGTTTGATAAGCGTATCCGGGGTGATTTCTTATAATTTTCCCAAAACAGATGCACTTATTAATATTTTTATATGCGGAATAGTTAATTGTATGATATTTGTCAGAAAAAAAAGATACAAGGCCATTGTTTATGTGTATGATCGTTTGAAAAAAGAGAAACGAATATTGGGTGTAATTATTTGGTTTTTATGTTGGATATTATCCACTGTTTTGTTTATAATTGTTCGTCAAAAGTTTTAACATAACGTAAAATTATCGGACATAAAACTTTGTATTAAAATTTTTGTATTTTTGCAGCATTATAAAAATGCTTCAGCAAGTTATCCGCTTCTCACGCGGAAGGTGACGGTTGAAGCATTTTATTTTATTATTCTCAATGCCCATAAGATATTCCCATCTCTGTTGCATTTTAATTTTATTTGTAAGTCGAATCCATCAATGTTTCGTTTTAACATAACGTATAATTATTGGACATAAACCTCTAATATTATGAGTGCTTGTTGTTATAATATCTAGAAAATTCGTATCGATATTTAATTAGGTTTTGTGCGAACGATACAGCGAATGCTTTAGCTTCATCGTCAGTGGTAAAGTGCATTCCGCATTCAAACACATCATAAGCCTCGATATGTTTATTTCCATCACTACACATATCCAATAGAATTCCTATGTGTTCAACTAAAAAAGGGTGTTGTTCATCATAATTAATGATAATGTTCACATTTTCAACATAAGCAAATAATTGTGGCCTTTTACATAAAAGAGGTTGAAAGCTTTGAAAAATTCCTAAATATTTCATATTGAACACTATTTATAATAAACTCGGCAAAAATATGAAATTATTTGAGAATTATAATACGTTTTAACATAACGCATTATTATCGGACATAAACCACAAGGGAGGAAGTTTTGTCCCCGCAAGAGTGGGGAAATGAAAAAAACATATTTTTGCCTCGAATTTAACATCTATGACAATTCAAGAAGTAAAAAAGGCATTCGGTAACAAAGAAAATACTGCCTGCCCTATAACTGAAAAATTGGTAAAAGCAGGCTATCAACAAAAGGGTGGTGGCTATATTAAACGAGCAAAAAAAGAAGGACTTGAGATTGACTATAAGAAAAATCTCCCCTCCCAGTATTGGCACCTAATGACATATTGTAATTCTCAAGACGACAATAAAACCTTTGGCCGTAGCATTGTTTGTGGAGAATTGATTTTTTGGATGGCAGAAGTATTGGGCTGTGTGTCTCATAAAGATATGAACTCCCTTGCTGATACCATTATAAAAAACGCTGAAATGGGTGATAATGGTGAAATAATCTATAACAGGAAATTATGGAATAATAAAATACAGGAACTGTGCTTTGATAAAATTGAAAAAGCTATTTCTAATTGATTTTTCTTTTGGGCGACCGGGCACGCTTTCCGCTCAAACTGCGCCCCAAGGGGCTTGTAACCGCTGCAATCGTTGTCGCGGACATCAAGGGACACAAAAACGCTGTCAAAGACCACGACAGCGTTTTTTTTATATTTATAGACTTGTAATATTCCTAACGCCGTGGATATTGTGAATGTTCGGTTGCTCGCCCAATCTAGTTTTAACATAATGCATAATTATCGGACATAAACCCTTGTCGAGAGTGGCGTTGAGATCAAGGAGGGGCACCTTTAAGGGACGGACTGGCGCATCTCTCCGAGATGCTTCCGACTGTTATAACCACTCAAAACTCCCTTCCCCGGCGCCGATCTCGAAATGGCATTTGGCGATGCCGAGGTCGATGGGGGCGTAGCTGGCGAAAATGGCGAAGCGTTTCTGCGCATCCACCTTGTTGCCGTCGTGGAGGATGAAGGTGAATTTCTGCTGGTTGACAGCGGTGGGGGCCATCAAGGCAGCTTCTACGCCACGCACAAACCATTCGGGGAAGGGCTTCCCGTGGTCGGTCGTGCGGCGGTCTTCCGACACATCGGCGATAGTCCGTTTCTGCGGATGCGGTACCCCTTGCGTGGCACCGTAGCCGAGCGACACCACGCAGACTAACGTCTCGTCGCTCTCCACCTTGTAACGGTCGGGTTGCTTGCGGTAGGAGGCACCCACCCAGCAGGTGTTCAGCCCGAGCGTCTGCGCCAACAGCACCACCTTCTCGCCGTAATAGCCGAGGTTCACGTCATCGCCCTTCTTGCAGACCATAGCGATGTAGTTTCGCACGCCGCGGAACTTACTGTAATGGGCGATGATGCTGGAAAAGGCATTCGGTTCGTCGGTCACCAGCTGGATATGCAGGTTCCCGTCGCAGTTGCATTGGTCGATGAGCTCCTGCAACTGCTGGATTTTCTCCGCCTCGATGGGCTGTTCGGTGTATTGCCGCACACTGTGGCGGGCAACGATGGCTTCTTGTAAGGTCATAATGGGCTTATTTAATGGTTATTCCGTACACATTCGTTCAATTAACTCCCTGTGCTGCGGGTACAGCTTCATCAACTCATCCTTTTTGGCCAACTCGAAGTTCTCGAAACGGAAGGCCGGACCAACGGCACAGCCAACGAGGCAAAATCCGCGCTTGGAGGGGATGTCGGCGGCAAACCACTGATCCGGCTGGATGAGCACCTGCATCTCGCTTTGTTCGGAAAGACGGTGGATTGTCAGTGTCCCATCCGGGTCAATGACATAGATGTTGATGGGTTCGCCCGCGTGGAAATACCAGATTTCCACCATGTTGTGCAGACGATGGAACGCCGACATATCGTTGGCAGTCAGCATATAATAGATAGTAGAGATGGGCTTGTCGCCCGTTTCGTCGTTGCCGAACAGCTGGCGGTAATAGCCTCCTTCCGGATGGGGTACGAGGCCTAATTTTTGGATGTATTCAGTGGCGTCCATATTTTGGGCATTGCTTGTATTCCGGCTTCTGTCATTAGTCCTGCCGACATCAGGCGGTGGCAGCGGTCGATGTTCCGTTCGGTCCAGTGGCTGCCTTTGCGGCGGGGCGACAGGCGTTGTGCCAGCCGGCCGTCGGGCAGGCGCTTGCAGGTGTTGTCGATCCACCCGAAGCAGAGGTCCTCTTCCACGGCATCGACATACGGCACCGTATCCTCGCGAGGCGTTGTGCTGAGACTGGTTGTCACCCAGCACTCTTTGGCGGTCTCGTGGTTTTCAGCGAGCCATTGCCGAAGCTGGGTACGAGTGTTGTATTCTAACAGGTTGGTGATTTGCATAAATGTATAATTCCCATTATTCTTCTCGAATCAGCTTCTTTATGTTAGTAGTTTTGTTGATGCAAAGATAGAAAAAATCCAGAAATCGGTTTATTTAAGAGCGAAAATTAAATCCCATTCAGCCCCGTTAGGGGCGACAAATCACGGGCAGGCGGTAAAACCCCTGCAAACAAGGCGGTGAAACCCCTGTAAACGATGGATGATGGCATTGTCAAGCCCCGTTAGGGGCGGCAGAGAATTAATCCCCCAATGCATACCGTTCATCGTATTGTATCCCAGACGCATCAAGGAACATTTTAATTCCTCTTGAAACGACCGCTACAACTTCTTCCCCACTATCCTTTGCATCACGACAGCGCAGGAGGCGTCGCCGGTGACGGACATGACCGTGCGGCCCATGTCGATGATGCGGTCGATGCCGGCAGCCACGGCCACGCACTCCACCGGAATGCCCGCCGAGGCGAAAACCATTGCCATCAGGGCCAAGCTGCCGCCCGGGATGCCCGGCGTGCCGATGGAGGCCACGGTAGAGGCGAAGGCGATGGCCAAGTACTGGCTCATCGTGAGGTCGATGCCGCAGCAGGCCGCCATAAACACGGAGGCCACCCCTAAGTAGATGGCCACTCCGTCCATGTTGATGGTTGCGCCCAACGACAGCACAAAACGTCCGATATCCTTATTGACACCCAACTTCTCGGTGCATTGCATCGTGTAGGGCAGCGTGGCCACCGACGAGTCGCTGGAGAAGGCGAACAACATGGCCGGCTGCATTCCTTTGAAGAACTTCAGTGGAGAAATCTTGCCCAGCAATCCCACTGCGGAGGCATAGACCACGCCCGCGTGGATGGCGAAGCAGAAGTAGGCCAGGAGCAACAGTGCTGCGTAGGAGCCCAGCACCGCCGGTCCGTTCTCGACCACCACGGGCGTTAACATACAGAACACGCCGATGGGTGCCAACGCCATAATATACTCTAAAATCTTGCCCACCACGTCGTTGAAGCTGAGCGTCACCTTGCGGGCCATCTCGCCCTTCTCGCCCACGTGCACCATCGCGATGCCAAAGAAGAGGGCAATCACGATGACCTGCATCATCGCCATGGAACTCACGGGCGCGAGGATGTTGCTCGGAAACATGTTGACAATCTGGTCCATCACCGTCAGATGCGGTGTCTCAACGATCTCGGCGGCCGTTTCCGTGTTGATGCGGATGAGCGGCAGGATGCCCTTTAGTAGAGAGGGCACCACCAGTCCCAACGTCACGGCGAAAAGGGTGGTCGTCATGAAGTAGAGTAGGGCGCGGAATCCCAGCTTGCCCACCTTGGAGATGTCGTTCATCGACAGTATGCCCGCCATAATGGAGAACAAAACCAGTGGTACAACGATGAATTTCAGCAGGTTGAGGAAGATGATGCCGATGGGCTGGATATAGGTGTTGACAAAGTCGGCCTGGTGGCGCAGCAGAATGCCGGCAATCACGGCCAGTACGAGGGCGATGCCGATTTGGGCGGTGAGGGAGATTTTTTTCATAATCCGTCGTAAAAACGTTTGCGCAAAAATACAACTTTTCCTGGTTTTTGCGTATCTTTGCACTTTCAAAAACCAAGACACTATGCTGCAAATAGGAATGAAAGCCCCTGACTTCAAGGGTCTTGATGAAAACGGGAATTCCGTCAAGCTGGCAGATTTCGCCGGAAAGAAATTGGTGCTTTATTTTTATCCCAAGGACAGCACTCCCGGCTGTACCGCCGAGGCTTGCGACCTGCGCGACAACTACGAGCGTTTTATCGCGTTGGGTTACAGCGTTCTGGGTGTCAGTCGCGACAGCGCCGCCTCCCATCAGCGGTTCATCGCCAAATACGAGCTTCCCTTCCATCTCATCGCCGACACCGATCTCTCCATCCTGAAGGCCTACGAAGCTTGGGGCGAGAAAAAGATGTACGGCAAGGTGACCGAGGGCACGCTGCGCACCACCTACGTCATCGACGAGAACGGCATCATCATCGATGCCATCGGCAAGGTGGACACGAAGAATCACACGACGCAGATTCTGAAGTAAATGTGCTGATTATTAATTGAATGAATGATCGGGTTATGAAAATGAGAATCCCCATTTTCATCGTTTTGCTGGCGATGTTGCTGGGTACTGTATCCGCCAAACCGGTGGATGAAACAACCGCACGCACTGTGGCCTCCCACTTCTTTGCCATGAAGTACTATCGTTCTTCCCAAACTCTCAATCCCACAGTTGCTTATGTGGCACCTACGCTCCGCGGCGAAAAGGGTATTGGAGCCAGTTTCTATGTGTTCAATTTCAACATGGAGGGCTTTGTCATCGTGGCTGGCGACGACCGGGTGCAGCCCATCTTAGCTTTCTCCAATGAAGGGGCTTTTGTCACCGAAAATATGCCCGCCCATATCCGCTTTTTCTTGGATGGATATTCAAAAGAAATCCAATATATGGTTGATAACCAACAATTTGAAAATAAAGTCGCCCTGCAACAGTGGGAGACACTGCTTTCAGACCAAACTTCCGCCACAAAAGATGGGGATACGATCGTAAAACCGTTGCTTGGCAACAACGAATGGAATCAGACCAAGTATTACAACGATCTCTGTCCGGCCGATGCAAGCGGTCACTCTGCTTACGGCGGCCATGCGGCTGTAGGGTGCGGGGCCCTTGTGATGGGTCAGGTGATGCGCTACTGGCAATATCCCACCACCGGCACCGGCAGCCATTCGTATAACAGCAACAACTATGGCACTTTGTCTGCCAACTTCGGGGCGACGACCTACCATTATGAGGATATGTCGGACAAACTCACTGCAGGTAATCATCCGGACAGTTGTGTGGAGGCCATCGCCACGTTGCTGTATCATTGCGGTGTTGCCGTCAACATGAATTACGGTCCGTCTGCGAGTGTGTGCAATTCCAACAAAATTGTATCCGCCCTCTCAACATATTTTTCTTATCCCGCTACCATACAGTATATTGAGCGTGGGAGTCTTTCTTCAACGGCATGGCTCAATTACTTGAAAAACGAGCTCGACGAGGGCGCACCCTTCATGTACGGCGGAAGTGGAAACTACGGAGGGCATGTTTGGATCTGTGACGGTTACCAAGACAACGACTATTTCCATTTCAACTGGGGGTGGGGTGGACAGCAAAACGGCTATTACGCCCTCACCAACTGCAGCACATACGGATTCAACAGCAACCATGCGATCATCATCGGCATCCGTGGTCCGGAATTGCCAAGTGCTATCGGAGAAAACAACGTGAAAAATGTCAAGGTTTTCCCCAATCCGACCAGCGGCAGCGTGTACGTGTATGCTGAAATGCAGCCCGTGTTGGAAGTGCAAGTTTTCGACCTGTTCGGGCGGATGCTTTTCCAAAAAAGTGTGGGTGAAAAAGAATTTTCCATTGA
>JBGUMF010000068.1:0-10728 GCA_045116675.1 Bacteroidales bacterium | reverse complement strand
TGTGTACGGCAAGTTGTTGAAGACGGTTGAGGCGAATGCCAATACGATGGAGCTTGATGTGAGAGAGCTTGCTTCGGGCATGTATTTTGTGCGCATCAGCACCGATAAGGGCGTGGTGACGAAGAGCTTTGTGAAGAAGTGAGCAGGGGACAGTAGTCAGTTAATAGTGAATAGTTAATAGTGAATAGTGAAAGCTATTAATTATTAATTGTTAATTATTAATTGTTAATTGTTCATTGCTCACTGCCGCTTCCCATTAAGAAAATACTGCTCTACCTTGTTGCTACCGAAGCCGTAACTCATGTAATAGATGGTGTCCATCGGTTTGGTGATGAAGAAGTTGGCCTTCTTTCCCTTGGTGATGGTGCCCACCGTTTCATGCTCGCCCAACGCATACGCCGTGTTGATGGTAGTGGCGTTGATGGCCTCTTCCGTCAGCATCTTGTACATGATGGAGCCCATGGCCAGCACCAGCTGCATGTTGCCTGACGGGCAGGACCCCGGGTTGTAGTCGGAGGCGAGGGCCACAGGCAGTCCGCCTTCCATCATCTTGCGGGCGGGGGCGCACACCATACCCAGGAAGAAGGCGGCTCCCGGCAGGATGGTCGGCATGGTCTCGCTGCCTCTGAGGACGGCAATCTCCTCATCGCCCGTGTATTCCAGATGATCCACCGAGAGGGCGTTGTACTTCACGCCCACCTGTATGCCGCCCGAGCAGGCCATCTCGTTGGCGTGGATCTTGGGCCGCAGTCCGTATTTGATACCCTGCATCAGCATCCGCTCCGTTTGCTCACAGGTGAAGAAACCCTTGTCGCAGAACACGTCGATGTAGTCGGCCAGGTCTTCTGCTGCCACCATTGGAATCATCTCATTGATAATCAAATCCACATACTCGTCGGGATTGTTTTTATAGGCCAAGGGCACCGCGTGTGCGCCGAGGAAGTTGGCCTTGATGGTCAGCGGGGAAGTCTCCCTGAGGCGGCGAATGACACGCAACATCTTCAGTTCATCTTCCGTGGAGAGGCCGTAGCCGCTCTTGATTTCCACCGCGCCCGTTCCGTAGGAAGCCATCTCCTCCAGCCGTTGCCAAGCCTGCTCGTACAACTCCTCTTCAGACGTGTTGTGCAGACGCTGCGCGGAATTGAGGATGCCGCCGCCACGCTTGGCTATCTCCTCATAACTGAGGCCCTTGATTTTGTCGATGTACTCCACCTCGCGGCTGCCGGCATAGACGATATGCGTGTGCGAGTCGCAGAAGGAGGGGAACACCATCCGGCCGGAGGCGTCAATCACCTCCAGCGGTTCCTTTATCTTGTTCAAGTCAACCTTGGAAAGCTCTTCCATCGGACCGAAATCCTTGATTTTGTCACCCACCGTCAAAAGATAGGCATTGTCAATGACAGGAAGGTGCTGCATATCTTTTCCAGCACGGAATTTTATCTTCTTCGGTTCCGCCTGAACCAATTGCTTGATGTTTTTTACCAGTATTGCCATTTTTTACTTTTATTTTTAATTTCAGAGTAATATTCCCTTTTATCTTTCACCCTCATCGTAGCCGAAGCGTTTCATCAGCAACTCGCTGTTACGCCAGTCTTTGAGCACCTTCACGGACAGGTCCAGGAAGACGTGCTTTTGCAGGAAATCCTCGATGGAGAGGCGTGCGTCGGAGCCGAGCTTCTTGATGGCTGCGCCTTTGCTGCCGATGATGATGGCCTTCTGCGTGTCGCGTTCCACATAGAGCATGGCTCCGATGCGGATAATATCTTCCTCCTCCTTATAGCTGTCCACCACCACTTCCACGCTATAGGGTATCTCTTTCTTGTATTGCAGCAGGATCTGCTCGCGGATCAGCTCCGACACGAAAAAGCGCATCGGTCGGTCGGTCAAAGCATCTTTTGGAAAATAGGGTGGGCAGAGCGGAAGCTTTTCAATGATTTTCTCCCGCAGTTCGTCGATATGCACCCCCTTGAGGGCCGATACCGTCAGCACATCGGCATCCGGAAACAGCTGCTTCCAGAATTGCTCCGTCTCCGCGACCTGCTCTTCGGTGTATTTGTCTATTTTATTAATAGTTAGAACAATAGGTCTTCCCAAAGATTTGATTTTCTCTACGAGTTCCGCATGATACTTCATTTCACCGCAATCCACCATATAAAGGATAATGTCAGCGTCCTGCAGCGAGTCCACCACAAAACGCATCATCATTTTCTGCATCATGTAGGCGGGTTCGAGCACGCCCGGGAGGTCGGAATAGACGATCTGGTAGTTGTCGCCGTTCACGATGCCTTTGATGCGGTGGCGCGTGGTCTGCGCCTTGGAGGTCATAATGGAGATTTTCTCGCCTACCAGCTGGTTCATGAGCGTGCTTTTGCCCACGTTCGGGTTCCCTATGATGTTGACAAAGCCGGCGCGATGGTCCGGAGTGCCGGTAAGCGTGTCCGTAAATGTATTCATATTAGGATGATTCGTAGATTATTATTGCAGCCGCAAAAGTACGACTTTTTTCAAAAAATCATACTTTTGCAGTCTCTAATTCCAATGTTCCTGCGATGTCGGATTCAGGCATTGTAGCCCAAAGAGTTGCAATAATATAATTTACAAACCTTCAAAATCCTTTTATGAAACGTATGATGTCCGTCAACTGCAAAATCAACCTCGGTCTGAATATTGTCCGCAAACGCCCGGACGGCTATCATGATTTGGAAACGGTGTTTTATCCGGTGGACAACTATCAGGACCGGCTAATGTTGGAGGATTCGGATGGGGATTTTGAGTTTGTGTGCGAGAGTGCGCAGGATGTGGGCCCTGATGACGACAACCTTTGCGTGAAGGCGTTCCGGCTGCTGCAGTGCGATTTCGGCATCCATGGGGTGCGACTGCGTTTGGAGAAGCATATCCCCACAGGGGCAGGTCTCGGCGGTGGCTCCGCCGATGCGGCCTTCACCCTGAAAATACTGGCACAGCATTTCAATCTTCCGCTCGACAATGTGGCGTTGGAGAAGTATGCGGCGCAGCTGGGCAGCGATGTGCCCTTTTTTATCCTCAATACGCCGGTCTATGCCACGGGGCGCGGGGAGATTATGCACCCGATCGAGTTAGACTTGTCAGACTACGATATACGGATTGTCAAGCCGGATATTTCGGTTTCCACACGCGAGGCGTACGCGGGCGTGACGCCCAAGCTGCCCGACGTACATGTGTGCGACATCATCCGCACGCCGGTGACGCAATGGCGCGACCTTCTGCATAATGATTTCGAGGATAGCATCTTCGAACAGCATCCGGAGTTGGCGGAAATCAAGCGCTCGTTCTACGAAAACGGTGCCACCTACGCCTCTATGTCGGGAAGTGGCACCGCTGTATATGGGTTGTTCCGAAAATAGCCCTGGACCGTTTAGCGTCCGCCGGCCAGTTTGCGGTATTGTTCAGCCTCCTTTTTCTTGCCCCGTTTTTCAAAGCTCTTGGCCATGGCCTTGTAGAGCTTGATGTAGGCATTCTGCGCATCGATGTTCTGCATCTGGTTGAACTGCAGCCATACTTGCACAAACTGGTCGTCCACGCGGTCGATGTCGATGAGTTTCATGAACTCCTTGTTGGCGGCCACGAAGTCGCGTTTCTGCATGTATATTTGGATGGCCAGATAGTAGGCACCCGTGTATTTGATGTTGTGTTTCTGGATTTTACGGGTGATGTCAAGGGCCTTGTCATTGTCGCCTTTGTAGATGTAGGCGTATGCTGTCATATAGTTGGCCACTTCCGCGTATGGGTCGATTTCCGTGTAACGGTTGAGGAAGTGCAGCGCGCTGTCGGGACGGTTGGTGCGCACGTAGAGTTCGCCGAGGTTGAGCAGAGCGCCGAGGTTGTCGGGGTCGCGTTGCAGGGCTTGCTGGTAGAGGATGAAGGCGGAGTCGAGCCGTCCTTCGTTCTTGTATCTGAAGGCCTGGAAATCAGACTTGTCTTCGCGCTTGAGAACGATACAGATGGGTTTGCCGTCCACCTCGACGGTCTTGACCGTGTTTTTGGGCGGGAAGTGAGAGCTGCGGAGATATTCGGGGTTGATGCCGGTGATGGTGAACACGGCATAGTCCCAGTCTGAGTTTTCCTTCTCGTACCAGCGGATGAAGACAGGTTGGAAACGGGCGGTGTCGTTGCGCAGGAAGTAGGATACCGAGGCGGTATGCCAGGTGCCCACGCGCACTTTCGAGCCGTCGGCTTTGGGTTCGGCGTTGGCGAGAATCCATTCGGTGGCTTCGCGGGTGGAGTGGTAGTAGTAGTCCATCTCGTAGTTGCCGAAGGCCTTGTTCATGCCGCCGGCCAACTCATTGAAATAGACATATTCATACGGGTGGTTGGCCACGATATGGCGAATGGGGCCAATCAGCAGGATCAAAATAACTGCCACGCTGGCCACATTGACGAGGATGCCCTTTGTAGAGACGCAATGCCTTGCGTCTCCACCGCCGTTTGTCTCGTTACCCTCATTGTTCATTGTTAATTGTTCATTGTTCATTCTAAATTTGGATTCCACCCATTTCACCATCGCATCAAATCCCCAACCGGCGGCTACCACCATGGGCGGGTAGGCGAACATGGCGTGACGCCAGCCGCCATACACGTTGGCATGGGTATAGACAATCCAGAATACGGGGAAGAAGAAGGTGAAGAAAATGAAGAACGCCCAGAAACGCTCCTCCTTTTTGCGCCAGCAGAAAATGAAGAAGAGGATCATGCCGATGATGACGGCAATCGGGATGGAAATAAGGATGTATTTGGGCGTGTAGTACCACGGCAGCCGGTCTGACCATTGCAGGGTGCCCTCGAAGAGCTGGCGGAGGGAGATGTCGAAGGAGGACATCAGCTTGAACGCCTCCATGGGGTTCTTGATAGGTGCTTGGAGGGCAAACGGCCAAAGCACAAGTCCGGCAAAATATCCCACAACGCAGATGACGATGCCCATCACCAGCAATTTGAAGACATCCTTGACGGAGATTTGGTAGAGGTTTGCGGCGTCTTTCCCTTGAAGTTTGGTGCCGTTTTTCTTTTTATTGGAGAATTGGAAAATAAGATAGATGAGACCGAGAAGTCCGAAGTAGCCAAAGAGGATCAAACCGCCGATACGGACGCTGATGGAGAAGGCGATGGAGAGGATAAGGATGAGGTAGGTGTACCATTTAACCTTTGGGAACTGTTTGAAAAAGAGCACCATGCCGAAGATGGCGGATATGACCGCCGTGGCAAAGGGCAAATCCTTGGGGTTGTTGAACGAGTGGCCGAGGAATCGTGGCGACAGGAACAGCAGTATCATGGCAATCGCGCCGGCGCGGAACCCGCCAAACTGGTAGGCGATCAGTCCCACCATGAGAATGGCCAGCCATCCCAGAAGGGAATTGCAGATATGACGCGAAATGTTGATGTCTTTAATGTGGAATGTCTGATTGATATATTCTGTAATCACATCGAAAGAGGAGCCGTAGTATTGGAGATTCTCTTTGAAATTCAGGCAGGTGGTGTCTTCCCCGTGGGTTTTATAGTAGTTGACCACATTTTGGCCTTGGGGGATTTGGAAAGCATCCTCGTCACCTGTGTTGCCGGCATCCAAACTCAAGAGGGGCATGATGAAGAGCAGTGCTATCGCCATGAAGATAAAAATCCAAAACCAGGCGTTTTTCTTGTTTTTTGTCCAAAATTCTTTCATATAATGGTATGTTAATAGTTAAAATCAGAATGATGTGTGTTATAATGCGGTTGAAATGAGAGATTTTTGTGGATAAAATGACAAAAGAGAACCATTACAGTTTATATCGTCTTTTTATTTGCCAGAGTTCGTATGGGGCTTTGAAGAAGTCCTTGAATTTCAGTTGAGAGCCGCCCACATCCACCCATTCGAGGAGCGGGTATTCGTAAACGTTTCGGATGGCCTTGTCGCGTCCGTAGGCGTTAATAAAGCGGGCCAGCAGTTCCACGTCAAACAGCCAGCGGGTGACGAAGGAGTCGGAGAAGAGCGTCGGGACAATGGAGGCTTTGTAGAGTTTGGCCCCGCATTGGGTGTCATAAACGGGCAGTTTCAGCAGGATGGAGGCCGTGGTGGCAAAGCAGCGTCCTAAGTAGTGGCGCAGTTGTTTGCGTTTCACGCCAGCCCCTAAGCGCATGAGGCGCAGGCCGGTAACCATTTCAAAATCCCCGCGTTGCATTTGTGTCAGAAAATTGTCAATCTCATACAGCGGGGTGGCCAGGTCGGCATCCCAGAAGCCGATGCAGTCGCAGGTGAAGTGCTCGGCGGCGTGGAGCATGCCCCGGCGCACGGCTTCGGCTTTCCCGCCGTTGGGCTGCACGTCCAGGTAATGGATGTGTTCGTGCTCGTTCGCGAAGGCCTCCAGCATCGCCAGCGTGTTGTCCTTGCTGCCATCATTGACAAAGAGGAAGGACACATCTTCGTGATTGCCGAGGAATTGCAGAAAAGCCTCCTTGTTCAGGCGGTTGGCTTCGTTGTAACAGGGGATTATGATGATGGTTTTCATAGGGGATTATTTTCTGAAAGTAAAGCGTTTGACAAAGAGGAACTGGCAGATGGCGATGATGACCATGGAGATAAGTTTGGCCACAATGCTGGGCAAGCCCATCACGGAAACAAAAAGGAAAAGCATGCCTTCGCTGGCGGCCACTGCCACCAGGCTGATGCCGTAGAAGGAGAGGAAGCGGCGGAAAACCTTGTCCTTGACTTTGAAGTTGACTTTCCGGTTGAGCAGGAAGCTGCACACGATGCCGCAGTGGTAGCTGATGATGTTGGCAACCAGATAATGCACGCCCCAGTGGCAGAGCAGCGAAAACACTCCCAGATCCACTCCCGTGTTGATCACGCCAATCACGCAATAAAGGATGAAATTGCGGTATTTGGCATAAAGGGTTTTTATCAGTTGCGTTAATTTATCCATTCCCCGTGTTGATGTGTGCGTAAGAAGCAGCGGCAAAGATACGAAAAAATGTGTTTGTCCTATTGCTGACGGTTCTGGGATATCCAGGAATTGATTTTCTGCCAGGTATTTGCGATTTCTTGTGCCGATATGGCACCAGAAGAGATAGAGACCTCGTTGATGATACCGGAGAAGTGTCGCAGGGAACCGTTGTTTCCAACATATAGCTTGTTCTCGGATTTCTTATAGGAGGAAGGGAACGTGACGGCAGCTTTCATTTGCCCGTTATCAAAGGCATAAACTTGTTGTCCGGAAAACACTACGGTAAGGTAGTGCCATTGGTTGGACTTCAGCTGGATAGGAAAGCCGATACCACCAATGTTGATATAGTATTCGTCCGTTTTCCCCTTGTTACTTATATTGAATATTGCAAAGCCCGAACTGTCTGTGTTGTTGGCACATAGTACGGGGTATTGGTAGAATTGCAAACTGTCGGCGCGGAAAAGGATTTCCACGGTAAAGGTGGATGGGATATCCAAGCTGTCCCGTCCGTTTTGCGACAGATCGCACAACTGACGGTAATTGGTGGAGTCTTTGGTGAATTTCTCGTGCAGAATGGTTGATTTGTTCTTGGGGAAGAAAACAGTGTTGGGTGCCGGAACGTTCCGTTTCTGCAGATGGGCAAAAATCAGAGCGGTTGTGTCATATAGCCGGTCCACCACTTGGTATTCCGAAACCAAAACGGTTCGGATGTCTGATAGATAGGGATAGTAGAAATTGTTGCCTAAAAACACATCGTATGCGGAATCGGCAAGGGCTGTCACATATCGCTCGGCATCTGTTTTAAAGAACAAATCCAGAATTCCCGGATTGACGGCGGAACGCATCCGCTTGTCCTGCATGAACAACCCCTGGTATTTGTTGGAGCACAGCAATATGACACGGTTGGAGGAGATATCGCTTGAGTCAATGAAATGGTTGACGCTGTTGATGTATTTTTTCTCCTTGGCGTAGGCAGGTTTCAGCTCCTTTTTAACCGTTTGGTTGGCTAAATTACTGATGCTGTCGGATGCGGCGCCAAGACTGATGGTTGAAAGAAACAGGCAGGCAAAGCACAAATACAGCAGCGGGGTTAAGATGAAATTGTTCGTACGTTTGAAGGTGGTCCATAATTCGTCGGTGAGCAGTGTGAGCTCAATGAGGCCCGGGAGCAAGCTGGTGGTGAAATTCCAGTTGTGGCTTCTGCCCTGATAGTATGCGAAGAGGCCGCATCCCAAAATAGCCATCAGGAATATGGCGGCAGACTTGGGGGTGATGTCCTTCTTGAAAAGTCGGCTGATAGCATACACCAAACAGAGGATATGCACAAGGACGAGCAACATCCATGGGTGGAACAGCGGCATGGGCAGCATGAAATATCCCATACCTCCAAAAACAGAGAGCGTGGAGGTCAGCAGTCTTAAATCAGGGAAGTGGCCGTATTGAACCAACTGGATGAGACCATAAATGATAAAGGCAACAAATAAAGCAGCTAACCAGATACAGAAATGATACAGTATTCTTTTCCAGTTGATTTTCTTTTCTGTGGAGAAAAAGTCATGGTAGCATAAGAATGCAAGCCAGCAAAAATAAGATACGAATCCGAATTCAAAGTTCCATAGTACCCCAAAAGCCATTAAAACACTCCCTAAATAATAAACGATAAGCCGGAATTTTTTTTGCTGTTTCTGTTCTGCAATCAGGAAGAGGGAGACAGTCAACAATAAAAAGGCCACAGGGGTGGTTCGGATGGGGAAAATGGCAAAAGCGGAGTCAAAATTCATAACCAACCGATTCAACAGATATGGAAAATACAGGCATGTCCCGAATCCAAGAAGCACAATGATTTTGTCTTGAACGGTTGTATATAAAAACATCAGAATGGCAGCAAAGGTGAAGACAATAAGAAGACTCATTACAAGAGTGAAGTTGGGGACGGAAAATCCAAAGAGTTTGAAAAAAGGTTGGATAAAATGAGGATATAGGCCATATGTGTTTGTGAAACCGTCCGTCAGCAGCTGGCTGCCTGCGTTCACTTGGGTGGCTGAATAAAAAACAACGTTGAAGTCAAATTGGTTTTCCCAATTTAACGGCATATCGAAGTGCATCATGTTGAAAATCTGAATCAGGATGATTCCAGCAAACAAAAAGAGCACAGCGGAGGATAAAATTTTATACACCTTGGATCCGATTCCCCGAACAAACTTGACCACAAACAGATAGAATAAGAGCAACAAGGATACCCATAGCAGGAAATATTGGGCCAGGTGAGTCTCAAGGAAGGTGTCTTTGAAGAAGAAGTCATAGTTGGTGACCGCCAGACGGTCACGCTCGTTGTGTAACCGTCCAACCGTTTCAAGATAGGTGGGATTGTCTTGAGCAAACACATAATATCCCAAGAACGCGATGCCTGCTGATGCTAATAGGATCAGTGCGTAGGCCACACCTTTGTTTTGGGTTATTTTTTTGAAAAATGGGCGAGTGGTGAGAAAGTAAAGGCCAAGAAGACAGCAGGGGATAAAGATCAGTCCTGTTCGGAACAATAAGGCTTCCACTGGCTCCGGTTGGAAATCTGTAACGATACATTTTTCCAAAGCAGCCTGCACAATGCTTTCTGTTTCGGGGTGGTATATTTTAGTGATGAGCAACCCTAAACAGGTAAATAGAAAAATGGTTCCAATAATGCAAAATGACCATTGGACAATGCCGGAGACTAGTTCGTTATTGGCGAGTTTCAAGTCATTGGAGTTGCGTGTTTCCAAGAGGGCATTGTTTTTTTTAGGTTGCTTTTTCGATTTCTTTGAACTCATAATCGTATTATTTTAAGTTGAAAGCTTTTATGGTTGTGGGATTTGTTAAATGTTATTTTCTTCCGTATCGAAATTGATCCGTTCTTCTTCAATGACCAGCGGCCGGTTCATCACCCGTGTGTTGATGCTCATCACATACTCTCCTACGAATCCGATGAAGAGAAGCTCTACCGCATTAATGAAGAACAGGCCGATGATTAACGGAGCCAGGCCCGCAGAGAAGGAGTCCCAATAAATCAACTTCAGCACAAGGTAGATTAATGCCGCCAATATTGACAGACTGGACAGGATTAATCCAGCGAAGGTGACGAGGTGCAGGCCCACTTTCGTGTAACTGGTGAAACTGAGCATGGCGGCGTCGAACAGGGTGAAGAAGTTGTTGTGCGTTTTTCCGGCACGCCGTTTCGCCTGTGTGTATTCGAGGTCCACCCGTTTGTAGCCCAACTCAGCCACAATGCCCCGGATGAATGGGGTGGGGTCTTTCAGATTGCGAAGCACTTCAATAAAGCTCTTGTCGTAAAGTCCGAAGCCGGTGAAGTGTTCAATCTGGTCCACGGAAGACATCTTCCTGATGATTTTATAGTAGATGGTGCGGAAAAAGCGCATGACAGGATTCTCTTTGCTTTGTGTCTTGATGCAGGAGACGATTTTGGCCCCGTTCTCCCATGCCTCCACCATCTTGGGAATCATCTCCACCGGGTCCTGAAAGTCACAGCACATTGTGATGGTGCAGTCGCCTGTGGTTTGAAGCATGCCGTAGTAAGGGCTGTTGAATTGCCCGAAGTTCTTGGCGTTGAAGATGGCCTTGATTCTCGGGTTCTTTTTGCAAATCTCGCGGAGCAGCGGACGCGTGTTGTCATGCGAGTCATTGTCGATGAAGATAAGCTCAAAGTCATACTGCGGCAGCTTTGTGGTCACTTCATCCACCACGGCCTTGCTCATCGGAACAACATTTTCCTCTTCGTTAT
>JBGUMF010000067.1:0-7379 GCA_045116675.1 Bacteroidales bacterium | reverse complement strand
TTGTGCCGAAAGGCTGCATACAGCCATCAGCACCGTCAATGTAAGGATCAATTTTTTCATGATGGATTATTTTCTGATAAGCGTTTGGAAAGACAGGTCGTAGATGTTTTTTTCATCCTTAGGTTTAAATTCCTCTTCCACCAAAGCCCATTCATCCTCCACGAGGGACGGGAAGAAGACGTCGGCGGTGAACGAGGAGTGGATACGGGTCAGGTAGAGGCGGTCCGCAAACGGGAGGAACAGGCGATACATGGTGGCGCCACCCATCACGAAAGCCTCGTCCTCGCCCTCCACAAGCGCCAGCGCATCCTCAATGGAATGGACCGTTTCGCAGTCGGGGAAGGAAACATCGTCCAAGGTCACCACAATATTGCGGCGGTTGGGCAGCGGCTTCTTGGGCAGCGATTCCCAGGTGCGGTCACCCATGATGACGACATGTCCGGATGTTATCTCCTTAAAATGCTTAAGATCCACCGGAAGGTGGCACAACAGCTGGTTCTGGTAGCCCAATTCGAGGTTTTCCCCGACGGCGGCAATCATGCTCAGGTTCTTCATCGTTAATGGTTTTTGATGTCGGCAAAAATACAAAATATTTTGTACTTTTGCAGCGCATATAACCGACATGGGCAAAAACACACCAAACACACCGATTGCCATCAAGAACCGGAAGGCCGAATACCAGTACTTCCTGCTCACTTCATATACGGCCGGCATTGTGCTGACTGGCACGGAGATCAAGTCCATCAGGGCCGGCAGGGCCAACATCACCGATGCCTATTGCTCGTTCATCAACAACGAGTTATGGGTTCACAACATGCACATCAGCGAATATGCCGACGGAAGCTACAATAACCATCAGCCCAAACGCGACCGGAAACTGCTGCTCAACCGCAAAGAGCTCCGCAAGCTCACCATCAAGCTGAACGAGAGGGGGTTCACCATCATCCCCACCCTGCTCTGGATCAACGAGAACGGCTACGCCAAGCTGGACATCTCGCTGGCAAAGGGCAAGAAGCTGTACGACAAGCGGGAGAGCATCAAGGAAAAAGACGAACGCCGAAGAAAAAAGGAGGAAGAATGAAAATAGAAATCGATGACAGCTACATGCCGCTTCCCGAATCCTTTGAGTTAAAGGAGAAGCTCTATTACAGCATCGGGGAGACCTCCGAGATATTCGGTCTTCCCGCATCCACGCTGCGTTATTGGGAGAAAGAGTTCGACATGATCAAGCCCCGGAAGAACAAAAAGGGCGACCGTTTCTTTTCCAAGAACGACATCGCCCTCATCCGCACCATCCATTATCTGACGCGGGTGAAAGGCTACACGTTGCAGGGTGCCAAGGATGCCCTCAAGCGCAACTTCATCGAAGAGGCCGACAACGCCACCATCATCTCCTCGCTCATGGAGATTAAGGAGATGTTGCTGAAAATCAAAAAAGAACTGGATTAGTAACTTACGCTTTCAGGAAATCCATCAGTTTGCGCATGGCCGCCCCACGGTGGCTGATGCTGTTTTTGACTTCCGGCGAAAGCTCCGCAAAACTTTCCGTATAACCGTCGGGGATAAACACCGGGTCATAGCCGAAGCCGCCTTCACCATGGGGTTCCGTAGAGATATGGCCGTCCACACGCCCCTCGAAAGTGAACGTTTCGCCATTGAGAATTAAGGCGATAACCGTTTTGAAACAGGCTCTGCGGTTCTCCACGCCCTGCATCTCATCCAACACCTTCCGTACATTGTCGCTGAAGGAGCAATGTTCACCCGCATAGCGTGCCGAATACACGCCGGGTCTGCCATCCAGGGCATCAATCTCCAATCCCGTGTCATCAGCGAAGCAGTCCACATGGTAATGGTCGGCCACATATTGGGCCTTTTGCAGGGCATTGCCGAGCAGCGTATCGGCTGTTTCCGGAATCTCTTCCACACAGGAAAGGTCGTGCAGGTTGCGGATATGCCAGTTCGGGCCCGCGATAGCGCGGGCCTCTTCGGTCTTATGTTGGTTATGGGTTGCGAAAACAATATCCATACTTCTATAAACAAGAAAAGATGGCATAATTGCTTATGTCATCTAAAAACCATAAATACACGTTTCACAAGCTGTGCTTGCGGGGCTGTTACTGGGCAGCGCCGCTCACTTCGATAGCTTGTTTTCCTCTGTAGTAACCACATTCCGGGCAAATACGGTGCGAAAGGATCGGGGCACCGCAATGGCTGCACGTGGTCAACTGGGGAGCCGTGATGAAATCATGGGCTCTTCTCTTATCTCTTCTCATTGCTGAGTGTCTTCTTTTAGGATTCGGCATAATTTATACGTTTTATCGGTTATGAATCTAATTTTAAATTTTTCAAAGCGTCCCAACGCGGGTCATGGTCTTGCTTGGCCGACTCGGCGGACAGTTCCTCCAGTTTGGCGAGCACGGCGGGGTCGCAGGTGGAGTGTCCGTTTTCGTCATCGGCATGGACGATGCGCAGCGGCATGGCCAGACGGATACTCTCATAGACGAAATGGAAGATGTCCAGCTCGTAGGTGTTCTCATCCATCACCCAGATGTCGTCATCCTCATTGTCGCCCTCTTCCACAGTGGGGACCAATTTTACAATCAAACGGTCCTCAAACTCCATCGGAATGTGTACCGGAAGGAGGCATCGGTCGCAGGGAGCGGAAACAAAACCGGAAAAATGGCATCTCACATCCACCAATTTTTCAGTTTTTGTCATGTCAACCCGCAAATCCAAACATCCGTCCAGCAAGTCCGTCAGCTCCGCCAATTCAAAGAACTGTTTATCGCAAACCATTGTAAAGCAATAATTTCCATCCTCCACACCAGCCAATCTGAGTTTAAATTGATCTCGTAATTGCTTTACTTCCATCGCGCTAAATTTTGGGGGTGCAAATATACGTTTTTTTATTTGTCAAAACCAAGGTGCCCGTTTTTTTTATTTTTTTGTCTTATTCTGCCTGTTGTAACAAATGGTTAAAAATGGTAACAAATAAATAAAGCACGAAAAAAACTTTTATGAAAAAACACGAATCTTATTGAGAATATTGTTGTTACGGATTTATAGTAAAAAAAAAATCCTTATTATATGCCAAAACCCACTATAAAAAAATTCAGTGCCATACTTAATTGTATTTTTTATATCTTTGCCACTTTAAAATGAGATTTATTTTCATTGTAATGAAAAAACTTTTGTTTTTCTTTTTTCTGGTTCTCCTGAGCGCACTCACGCTTTCCGCCCAAAACTCCGTCAACATGGGTAGCCAGCCCACCGTAACTGGTTGCGACTACATGATTTACGATGATGGCGGCATCTCGGGCAACTACAGCAACAACGCCAACGAGACGATGACCTTGTACTCGAACAGTCCGAACAACGGCAGCGTGAGGGTGGAAATCCTGGATCTGGACATTGATCCGGGCGACACCTTGTACATCTACGACGGCATCAACACCAGCGCTCCCCTGTTGCACAAGATCAACAACGACAACTACAATCCCACCGGCACATTCCGCTATGCTGCCACGATTCAGAACTCCACTGGGGCCGTCACCTTGCACTTCACGTCCGATGCCTCCGGCGTGGGCACGGGGTTCGTCATCAAGGTGGACTGCATGGCCCCCTGCCAGCGCATCAACCTTTACTTCGACACACTGCTTTCTTCCAAAGTTCCAATACTTAACCCTTCTGACGGGTATTACTATATGGACGTTTGCCCGTATGACACCGTGCATATGGTGGCATACGGCATCTATCCGGACAACGATTTCAGCTATCATCAGAGCGATGCGACCTGCACCTTCAACTGGGACTTCGGCTATTCTACCATTGACAGTCTGGGAGCCAACGCGCTGGACTACCATTTTGAGCCGGGGCACGGTTACGACGTGTCCATCAGCGCGGTGGACACGCACCATTGTGTGTCGCTCACCCCGGTGACCTTCCGCGTGCGGACTTCGCAGAATCCGATCCGTGACGTGGGCAAGCTGCGCCCCATCTGCGTGGGCCAGTCGCTGGACCTGAGCGTCGGGTACGACAACATCTCCAGCCTCCAGTTGGACTCCATCGGCAGCGAGCAGATCACCTCCCTGAAAGTGGTAGATACGGTCTTCCTGCCGGACGGAGTTAACTGCCAGCCATACGGATACTACTACCGCTCATACGTGAATTTCACCTCATTTTCGCCCAACGCCACCATCAATACGGCCGACGATATCCTTTACGTCCGCATCCTGATGGAACATTCGGCCATTGAGGATATCCGTATCCGGCTGATCTGCCCGAACGGAAACGCCTGCAAGATTCAGCCCGACTATCAGAATGACGGCTGGGGAGGCATTTCCCACTACTTCCGCACCAACCTCGGCGTGGCCAACCGGCTGCAGGATGTGGCCAGCTGCAACACTACCCAAAACCCCATGGGCATTGCCTGGAACTACATCTGGTCGAACAATACGACATTAGGATACCAGTATGCACCCGGCACCTACGGATACTGCTACGAGCCCGTCAATGTGCACTACACGCCGAATCCATATTGGGACGACGGCAACCAGTCTTACAAGATCGACTCCTCCAATGTGGCCACCATGACGCAGATTTACCATCCGAAAGAGAGTTTCTCCAACATGGTTGGCTGTCCGCTGAACGGCAACTGGTGCATTGAAGTGCAGGACCTCTGGACGAATGACAACGGCTACATCCATGAATGGGAGATGGCCCTCGACCCGCACCTGCTGCCGCAGAACTGGTCCTATACCGTGCTGGTGGACACCACCTTCCTGACGGGTCCCAACACCAACGGGATGGTCATTTCGCCGGAAAACGACGGAGTGCACCAGTACACAGTCAATGTGGTGGACGAATACGGATGCCTTTACGACACCATCACCACCCTTACCGTAGTGCCCACGCCCATGCCCGACCTCGGGCCTGACACCAGCATCTGCGAGGGCGAAATGCTGACCCTTTCGGCACACTATAACAAACCGAACACAACCTACCACTGGAACACCGGTGCCAACACCGAAAACATCCAAGCTGTCACGCAAGGGCAATATTATGTCCACATCACCACCTTGAATGACACGGCCAACGTCTCCTGTCAGGGCAGCGACACCGTTTACCTCAAAATCAACCCTGTGCCGCTGGCCGATTTCATCACCTCCGACACGGCGGGCTGTGCCCCTCAAGGTATCCGCATCCAGAACCTCACTCAGACAGAGGGCTCACCTTGCCTTTACGAATGGATGGTCCTTCACTCGGACGGACAGTTGGCATACACGTCCTCGCTGGCAGAACCCGCCTTCAACCTGGAAGAGCCGGACATTTATTCCATCCTGTTGAGGACATCCTCACCCGAAGGTTGCCGCGACTCGCTTTACCGATGGGAGTACGTCCACGTCTATGCCCAACCTATCGCGGAATTTGAGGCCAGCCCTTGGGAATCCCTTTTCGGAGAATCGCAGGGTACCGTCCTCTTCCACAACTATGCGGACTCCACCTCGTTAGGACTGGACAACACCTCCTGGTTATGGGACTTTGGCGACGGGCAGACTGACAACGAAAACTTCTCCCCCACGCACACGTTTGCCTCCTGGGGTGACTATAACGTGACGCTCTCCATCACCAACGAGCACGGATGTTCCAGCGAGATCACCCACATCGTTGTCATCGAAGATGACCTGATATTCCCGAACGTCATCACCCCGAACGGAGACAACATCAACGATGTGTTCGCCATCCAGAACCTCAACACGGACATCAACCCCGAGGATCCGGACGACTTCCGAACCAACGACCTATACATCCACGACCGCTGGGGGAAGCTGGTGTATCATGTGAAGAACTACGACACCTTCGCCAAGGACGGAGTCATCTCCAAGGGCAACAACTGTTTTGATGCCAGCGGACTCTCCGACGGCGTTTACTATTATTCTTTCTATTACAAAGGGAAAGTGAAAATTGTGGACTACCACGGTTCGCTGACCGTCATCCGCTAATTCCCGCATCGCCTAATCTATTGCCATTCCGTTATGATTGATAAAATCACCGCTCTCTTCAAACGATTCACCGATGCCCAATTCATCCGATTCCTACTCGTTGCCGGCTTGAACACCGCCTTCGGATGGTGCATCTTCGCCCTATTGCGTTTCCTTTTCGGTTTAATCCCCCATATCGACCCGCTGTTTTGGGCCACCTTGCTGGGCACCATCATCAGCGTGCTGTTCAACTTCAAAACCTACGGGCATCTGGTGTTCCGGAACAAAGACCCCAAGCTGATATTCCGGTTCGTCATGGTTTACACCATCACCTACTTCATCAACTACTTCAGCATTTACTTCCTGGATTATTGTTTTGGAATCAACAACTATGTAGGGGCACTGATTATGGCCCTGCCGGTAGGACTTTTGAACTATTTCTTCAATAAGATCTTCGTCTATTCCAAAGACTGCAAACGCTGGCTATGGCACATGATGCTGGCGCTTCTGATTGTTGAAATTCTGTTTTTCATATACTTAAAACTGCACAACCCGTCATGAACATCATTGGCATCACTGGAACATTAGGCGCCGGCAAAGGCACCATCGTCGATTATCTGATCCAGCACTACGGATACCGTCATTATTCCGTGCGCGGTTATCTTATTGAAGAGGCGGAACGACGGGGCTTGCCGCTCAACCGCGACACCTTCGTGGTGGTGGCCAACGACCTGCGCGCCACGCACAGTCCATCCTTCATCACCGACGAGCTGTACAAGCAAGCGGCGGCGGCGGGCGAGAACGCCATCATCGAGAGCGTGCGCACGCCCGGCGAGGTGGAATCCCTGCGCAAAAACCCGAACTTCGTGCTCTTCGCAGTAGATGCCGACCCCAAGATCCGCTACGAGCGCATCGTGCTGCGCGCCTCCGAGACCGACCATGTCTCCTTCGAGACCTTCGTGGCCAACGAACAGCGGGAGATGTCGTCCGATGACCCCAACCACCAAAATGTAGGACGCTGCATGCAGATGGCCGACTTCGTCTTCCACAACGACGGCGACTTCGAGCTCCTGTACCGCCAAATCGAGCAAGCCATCACGCAACTGTCGTAAGCGTTTTTTCCATTAGCCGTTGGCCATTGGCGATTAGGGTGTAGGGACCATGGTTGAGAAATTAAGGAACTAAGTAGTTAAGGCAGTTGTTTATTATGGGGTTAGGATTTGGGGGAATTGGGATTTTCGGTTCGCAATTTGCGTTTCGCGGTTCCCAGTTCTCAAATCTCTATTCTTTGTTCTCAGTTCTTTGTCCCCACCCCTAACGCCGTTAGGCGTTGCATATCTGTAGAAAAGGGGCCACACGCACACACCATCGCGGCGCGGCAGGCGCGTGCCACGGAGA
>JBGUMF010000066.1:0-52088 GCA_045116675.1 Bacteroidales bacterium | reverse complement strand
CTCCAACAGACGGATGGTCACATTGGAACGCAAATGGACGGACCCGGTGAGGTAGCGCCCCACCCAGAAGGTGAGTTCTCCCCCACCCTGTTCGGAAATCCAGTCCAGCGCCTTCTGGATGGAACGGGTGTTCATCGTCACGCCATCGGATTTTATACCGAAGAGCGATGCGTTGTACTGACGTGTCGGTGTTTGATTCTGTGCTGTAGATAAAACACTATATCCTATTATCAATAAGATAGTTGTAATTATTCTTATCTTCATATAAAATCCTGTTTTTAAAATAAAAATGGATTAGAGACGAGTGGTCAGTCTGGGGATGATTTCATTTTTCCAAGAGGCGAAAGTGCCCTCTACAATCTTCTGACGGGCGGTCTTCACCAAATCCAGGTAGAAATGGAGATTGTGGATGCTGCCAATCATCGGGCCGAGCATCTCGTCTGCTACATAGAGGTGGCGCAGATAGGCCCGGGTGTACTCTCTGTCCGCGAACAGGTCACTGTTGGCATCAATCGGGGTGAAGTCGAACTTCCACTTCTCGTTACGCATGTTCAGGATGCCGTCCCACGTGAAAATCATACCATTGCGTCCGTTGCGCGTGGGCATGACGCAATCGAACATATCCACGCCGAGAGCGATATTCTCGATGATGTTGGCCGGGGTTCCCACGCCCATCAGATAACGGGGTTTGTCCTTGGGCAGGGCACTGCAACAGAGGGCGGCAATCTCGTACATCTGTTCGGTGGGTTCGCCCACGGCCACGCCGCCGATGGCGTTGCCGTCGCAGTTCATCGACACCACATGCTCCACCGATTTGAGGCGCAGGTCGTGATAGACGCCGCCCTGCACGATGGGGAAAAGTGTCTGTTCGTAGCCATAATACGGCGGTTCCTCCTCCAGTCGGCGGATGCAGCGCTTGAGCCACTGGAAAGTCGTTTCCATCGACTTCTTCGCGTACGCGTAGTCGCACGGATACGGGATGCACTCGTCGAAGGCCATGATGATGTCTGCGCCGATGGCGCGCTGGATGTCCATTGCCTTTTCGGGGCTGAAGAGGTGGCGGGAGCCGTCGATGTGCGACTGGAACCAAACGCCCTCCTCCGGGTTGATTTTACGCCGGTGGCTGAGTGAGAAGACCTGGAAGCCGCCGCTGTCGGTGAGGATGGGCTTGTCCCACCCGTTGAACTTGTGCAGGCCACCCGCCTCGCGCAGTACTTCGGTGCCGGGCCTCATATAAAGATGGTAGGTGTTTCCCAATATAATCTGCGCATGTACATCTTCGTCCAATTGTCTGATATGCAATGCCTTTACAGCCCCAAGTGTGCCAACAGGCATAAATATGGGAGTCTCGATCTGGCCGTGTGCCGTGGTGATTACACCAGCTCTGGCACTGCTTTTCTCATCCGATTTTTCAATTATAAACTTCATCTTGTTAGTAAAATGCGGCAAAAATACGATATTTATTTATACTAAAAAAATATTTTTGCATATCAAACCTAACCAAACCACCTTAACCTATGTTCGAAGATATTCTTCCGATCATTATGCTTGTGCTGTTTGCCTTTGTGACGCTGGTGCAGCTCTTGTATTACTATCTGGGATATGCCCGGTTCGCCTTCACGAAGAAGAAAAAAGCCGTGGCGATGGACCCGGTTCCGGTATCCATTGTCATGGTGGTGAAGGATGCGGCCTCGGTGCTGATGAAGTCGCTGCCCCGCCTCTTGAGCCAGCAGTACGGCCAGTACGAGCTGGTCATTGTGGATGACAACTCGCAGGATGAGACCGAGCTTCTGGTCTTGGAATACAAAAACCAGTATCCGAACATCAAGATGGTGAATCTGGATTCGGCGGTGACGACCATCCGTGGCCGCAAGTTCGCCATCTCCATGGGTATCCGTTGCGCCACCTACGAGCATATAATCCTCACTGATCCCGAATGTTGTCCCACCTCCACGCAGTGGCTCAAGCTGATGGCCGGCAACTTCGTGGGACGCAACAAGATAGTTCTGGGTTACAGCACCTACGAACGCCGGAACACTCCTTTCAACAGGCTATTGCATTTCGACACGCTGGTCAATGCCGTACAATATTTCTCGCTGGCGAAGATGCATTCCACCTACCGTGGCGACGCCCGCAACATGGCGTTCGCCCGCTCGCTTTTTGCTGCCCAGACGGGCTTTGCGGCCCACAATCATATCCGTTACGGCGAGGAGGACATCTTCATCAGTCGGGCGGCCACCCGCGACAACACGGAAATCGAATATTCGCAGGATGCCTTCACGGTGCTCCAGCGCGGTGCCAACCACCGTTATTGGCGCGACCATAAGGAGGGCCTATATTTCACCCGCCGTTTCAACACGCTGCGCAACCGTTTCTTCCTCAACACCTACGGTATCATTAATTTGTTGTTCTACATCACGTTAGCCTTGGCGATTGTCGTTAACGTGCCGAATCTCACCTACCTGTTCATCGTCCTCGGCATTGCCGCCGCCCGCATCCTCAGCCAGTATATGGTATTCGGGTTCGCCGCCAAGAAGCTGAACGAGAAACAGGTTATCCCCGGCCTGCTCCTGTACGACCTTGTGTTCGCCATCCTGAATCCGATATATTACCTGTCCGCCAAAGTTAATCATCAAAGATTTTTATAATGGAGAATCCCTGCACCACCGACAAAGCGAAGCGCGACTACATCCTTCTGCGTAAAGCCTTGGACCATAACGACCAGCAGGCATACGCCGAGCTGATGAGGCTGTACCGTGACAGCATATACTTCATGCTCATCAAAATTGTAAAAAACAGCGATGATGCGGAAGACCTCACATTGGAGACCTTCGGCAAGGCCTTCCGGTATTTGGACAAATACACGCCGCAGTACGCCTTTTCCACATGGCTGTACCGGATTGCCGTCAACAACAGCATCGACTACATACGGCACAAGAACAACTCGCCGCAGTATATCGATGACGACCTGTACACCGGCACCGCCGAGCAGCTCATCGACCGTTCACAGACGAACCCCTCTCCCACCCCGGAGGAGGAGGTCATCGTCAAGCAGCGGATGCAGATGTTGCGTTCCGCTGTACAGCAGCTCCCGGAAAAATACCGCAAGGTCATCGAGTTGCGTTACTACGACGAGCTCTCCTACGAGGAGATTTCCGACATGCTGAACATCACCCTGTCCAACGTGAAGATCCAGCTCCTGCGGGCCAAGAACATGCTCTCGCAGCTGATGGTGAACGTGCGGAATGCCATATAACGAAAAAGATTGTATCTTTGCGCCGTGATTTTTTTGTCATGGAAGTAACCCGATTATTCGACATATTAGATAATTACCTCAATGAGTATCCTGTAGAGGATGCAATATGTGGCAAGGAAAACGGCAACTGGGTGCGCTATAGCACACGCGATTATGTGCGCATCGTGAATGACATCTCCTACGGTCTCCTCCAGCTGGGCATCAGCAAGGGCGACTGCATCGCCACCATCACGGCCAACCGTCCCGAATGGAACTTCCTCGACATGGCCATCATGCAGATCGGTGCCATCCACGTGGCCATCTACCCTACCATTAGTGAAAGTGACTACAACTATATCCTTCACGACGCCAACATAAAGATGATCTTCGTGTCGGGATGGGAGCTTTTGAAGAAAATCACCAACGTCATAGAAAACATCCCCGGTCTCCCGGAGCGGGTTTACACCTTCCGTAACCTGCGTGGCTACCGCCACCTGAACGAGGTCGTTGAGTTGGGACGGGCCAACCCGTGCCCCCAATATCTGCAGCAGATCAAGGACAGCATCCTGCCCGACGACGTGGTCTCCTACGTCTATACCTCCGGCACCACGGGCAACCCCAAAGGCGTGATGCTGACGCACCGCAACTTCCTGACAAACGTATATGGCGTGCTGCCCATCATCCCCACCAAGACACATAACCGAATCCTAAGTTATCTCCCGTTGTGTCACGTATATGAGCGCATGATGAACTACTGCTGGCAGTATCTGGGCATCTCCATCTACTATGCTGAAAACCTGGCCCGAATCCAGGAGAACATGGTCGAACTGCAGCCCGACATCTTCACCACGGTGCCACGTCTGTTAGAGAAAATCTACGACAAGATCCTCGCTCAGGGCCGGAAGCTCACCGGCATCAAACGGAAGATTTTCTTCTGGGCCAATGATGTGGCTTTGGAGTATGATTTCAACAAGAGCAAAGCCTATAACCGCAAGCTGAAATGGGCCAGAAAACTGGTGCTGAACCAATGGTACAAGGCCCTTGGCGGCAATCTGGACGTCATCGTGACGGGTGGTGCGGCCATCCAGACCAAGATATCCCGGATATTCTGGGCTATGGGCATCCGCGTGGTAGAGGGTTACGGCACCACGGAGACATCACCGGTGATTGCGGTGGGCAATTTCTTCAAAGGGGGCTTCAAATTCGGCATGGCGGGCAAGGTGCTTCCCGGCACGCAGGTGCGCATCGGCAGCGACGGCGAGATCCTCACCAAGGGGAATCACGTCATGAAGGGCTATTACCAGCTGCCTGAGCAGACGGCGGAGGCCATTGACAGCGAAGGCTGGTACCATACCGGCGATCTGGGCAAGCTCACCGCCGACGGCCACCTCCAAATCACTGGCCGCAAGAAGGAAATGTTCAAGACCGCCTTCGGAAAATATGTCGTGCCCACCCTGATAGAGAACAAATTTGCAGAGGATTCCCTCATTGACAACATTATGGTGGTGGGTGAAAACAAGCCGTACGCCGCCGCCCTCATCGTGCCCAACTTCCAGGATCTCCGTTCCTGGTGCGCCTCCAAGGAGATTCCCTACACCACCAACGAGGAGATGATCACCCATCCGGATGTGCAGAAGAAATTCGCCAAGCTTGTGGACCAGTATAACAAATTCTTCGGGGATACTGAAAAAGTAAAGCGCTATCGGTTAATTAGTTATGAATGGACCGTACAGACGGGTGAGCTTACCCCCACGTTGAAGCTCAAACGTAACAAGCTGCTGGAAAAATATAAGGACACCATTGAGCAGTTGTTCAGCTAAAACAATGTTTTTCCCCATTTTGGTTGACTATTTTTTTTTACTTTTGCAGCCTAATGTTCAATCCTAAATCCTAATATGTCAACCAACATCCAAATACGTCTGATGACCGTTGCCGACTATCCTCAAGTATATGATTTGTGGAAGATTACGGAAGGCATGGCGCTCCGAAGTTTTGACGACTCGGAGGCCGGTATCACCAAATTCATCCAAAAGAATCCTGACTCCAACTTCGTGGCCCTGCAAGATGGGAAGATTGTCGGTGTTATCCTCTGCGGCATCGACGGGCGACGCGCCTACATATACCACACCGTAGTGCGTACCGACCTGCGGAATCAAGGCATCTGCAAGCAACTTCTCCACGCCGTCTATGATGTCATCGGAAAAGCCGGCATCAAGAAGAGTGGTCTGCTGGTCATGAACACCAATGAGATCGGGAACCGTTTCTGGCAGTCGCAGGGCTGGACCAAGCGGGAGGATGTCACCTATTACAGTATCAACACCTCCGATTTCGAGCAATAACTGTTTTTTATCGGATGTAAAACACAAGATATCATGTCATTGCGTTCGTACCTTCCCATCCTGTTGTGCTGCCTCCTCCTTGCCGGGGGATGCGCCAAGGTAGTGGCCCCCGTCGGCGGGCCTAAGGATACCACACCGCCCAAGATGGTCAAGGAGCAGCCCGCAACCCAGAACGTGCGTTTTGACGGTTCGCATATCAAGATTACCTTTGACGAGTTTTTCACCCTGAACAATCCGATGGAGAACGTGCTTATCTCCCCGCCCATGGAGAAGAGTCCGGAATATCTTGTCCACAACAAGACGCTCGTCATCAAATTCCGCGACACCCTAAGAGCAAACACCACCTATAACATGGTGTTTTCCAATTGCATACAGGACTACCACGAAAGCAACAAGCTCAGTTTCTACCATTACAGCTTCTCCACCGGCAGTTCGTTAGACTCCTTCGCCCTTCGGGGGAAGGTCATCAATGCGGAAAAGTTAAGCGCCTCCCCCGACTTCTTCGTCTTGCTTTACCGTGACGGCACGGACTCTTTTCCACCCACCCGCATCCCTGATTATGTGACGAAGACCTTGGCCGACGGCAGTTTCTCCTTCGCCAATATCGCTGGCGGACAATATTCGGTGTTCGCCCTGAAGGACATCAACTCGAATCTGCTATACGACCTCCCGAACGAAGAAATCGCCTTCTGCGACAGTCTTGTGACCGCCTTTGTCAGTGCGACTTCCGATACCGTGAAACAGACTACCGGACGCGACAGGACACAAACCATAGATTCCAACGCATTAATTCTCCATTCCTTTATCACCACTGACACTATTCCACAGTTGCTCCGCCCCGAAAATCCGGAAATCGGACGCTACATTTTCCCCTACAAATCACCTGTCACCCATTTCGAAGCAGAGGTTCTCACTCCCAATATCGATTATTTCCAGGTCATGAACCCCACGCGGGACACTATCACCTGGTATATGAAAAATCTTCCCGCCGACACATTCTCCTGCATCCTGGCTGCCGACGGCCATCGTGACACTGTCACCCTCAAACCTTTCAAAACAGCTAAAGCACAAGGACGCGGCAAGCAGGCGGAAAACATTAAGCGCCTACCCATTACGTTCGGGAATGTGGGCCACTACTTCCAGCTGCTCACACTGCACTTCGCCTACCCTATCCAGCCGGTTGACTCGTTCCCGGTGCTGACTTGTTCGCAGCACGACACCATCACCACATGGGTGCAGGTACCCGACACCTTCGTGAAAAGCCTGCCATTACCCTTGCACTTCGAGACCAAGAAAAGCTATACAGTCCTCATTCCCGACTCTATTTTCTTTGGATACAATGAATTAACCCATGATTCCTTGGTCTCTCGTTTTACCTTAAAATCAGAAAAGGATTACGGCAACCTCATACTGAACTACCGTCTGCCGAACAGTGGAACCGCCTACATCTGCCAGCTTTGGTCATCCAAGAACTTGCTGCAGGAGGATATTTTGACGGAAAGTGCCACCCTAAACTATGCCCATCTGGATCCGGGCGATTACAATATCCGCGTGATTCAGGACCTGAACGGAAATGGCCGTTGGGATAGCGGGAACGTAATGCGCAAACAGCAGCCAGAGCCCGTAATCAAATTCCCGAGCACCATCCATATCCGCGCATTCTGGGATGTGGAAGAAGAGTTTGTCCTCCCCTAAATCTTCTGTCTTTAAAACTGATAGAAATAGCTGAATGTCAGCACTGAATTATACTGCTGGTATATTGGTCGGTTGACTGCCCAATTGGGTTTCCGGACCGGCAGCACAGAGTTGTAATATCGCACATTCAACCCATGGTGCCCGCGAATCACCCAGGAGAGGCCGGCCATAAACGAGAATTCGTACCATTTCATATTCGGGCGGCCCTGTATCAGACCGTACATATCGCGCTCCCGCTTATAAAGATTCACGCCGAACACGGGGCCCGGCAGCTCGATTTCCACCACATTCCCAAAACAGAGTTTCAAGAAGAGCGGAATTTCCACATAGCCAAGGTCAAGGGTATATTTGCCCGTCCCGTAGGCACCAGCCTGCTTGGGAGTGGCATGGCTACCCTTCATTGCGAAATCGAGTTCCATTTGCAACGCAAGGGTTACCGGAAGACTTTTGGAATTCAGTGCCACCTTCTTATCGGGCAGTTCCATGTTGATGGTCTTAGAGGAACGTTTTCCCGAGCGCAAATCGGGTGTCAGGGTGCAGTTGGCGAACACTCCGGCAATAGCTCCCGGCTTATGGAATCCGGTAAGATTATCACCTGAAATCTGGGATGCCGTCAATCCCGCACGCACACCGCCCTTGAAGACGCCCACCGATGATTCCTGCGCAACCAGCGAACCTGTGGCAAAAAGAAAAACTATGAAAACAAGTATCAAATTCCGCATAAGCCTTAATTTAAATTGACATATTTGGGGACCTTAAGCCAATGTTCGTACTCGCTTCCCAACACGCGCACTGCCGTTGGCCATATCTGGTCGGGGTCGGTGCCGAAGATCAACTCCGGTGTCGGATTGCCAACCACCCACATGTTACGGGCCAGTTCTCCCTCCAACTGTCCGGGACTCCAGCCCGAATACCCCATGAAGAAACGATAGCGCATCGTGGGGATGGCGTTGTGCTCGATGAGAGCCAAAAGCACCTGGTCATAACCGACATAAACACCCGGCACCACGGCAGAGGCCGAGGTACAGCTGTCGAAATCATGCAGCAGGAAAAGCGCCGACGGCAGCACAGGACCACCCAGGAACATCGGGGCCTCGCTGTGAATCTCGTCCACCAGCTGCCCGACGGTATAAGGTATCTTGTGATTGATGATCAAACCGGCCACATGCTCCTTCTCATAATCCGTGAGCAGCACCACCGAACGATTGAAGAAGGAATCGTTGTAATACGGCACGGAAATCAGAATCCGGCCTGCCATCAGGCCGAACTCCGTCGGTTTCACTTTCAGAAGGTCATGTTGGTACGCCATGGTCAACGAAAATCAGTCAAGGGTCTCTTTTTTATCGTAATTATAAATCTCACGGCAAAGGGCATCGTATTTCTGGTAGATCACCTTGCGCCGCAGCTTCATCGTCTGCGACAGTTCACGCCCGATAATCCACTCGTCCGCCACCACCCGATAGCGTTTTATCCGCTCATGTTCGGCTAATGTGCGGTTCACATGCTCCACTTCGTAGTTCATGGCTTTAACAAAGAGTTCGTCATTTATCATCTCCTCCCGGGATGCGGGGATAGCCTGTTTGCGGTTTTTATACAACTCCTCAAATGCACCAAAAGAGGGAACAATAATGGCCGACGCAAACTTCTCATTCTCCCCTATCACCATAACATTCTCGATATAAGGCGATTCGTGTAACTTGCTCTCCACAACCTGCGGAGCGATGTATTTGCCCAAAGAGAGTTTGAAAATCTCTTTTTTGCGGTCGGTGATCTTCAGGAAACGCCCTTCCACCAATGTGCCAATGTCGCCAGTATGGAACCAGCCCTCCTCATCAATCACCTGTTTTGTATATTCCTCATCTTTATAATAGCCTTTCATCAGGCAGGGACCTTTGGTGAGGATTTCGCCGTCTTCCGCCAGCTTGAACTCCACACCTTTCAGGATTTCGCCTACACACCCCACCTTTAAGATATTGTCACGGGGACTGTTCACCGCAATCACGGGGGACGTCTCCGTCAGGCCGTAACCTTCATACACGCGTATTTTTGCCGCCGTAAAGAGGCGGATAACCTTTTCGGGTATGGAGGAGCCACCCGACACCACGGTCATCTCGTGACCGCCAAGCACGTCGCGCCATTTCTTATACACCAACTTATCGGCGATATTATACCATAAAAGATACAACGGGGATTGGTTATAATTATCGAACTTCGTCCCGAAGCGGAACGCCCAATAGTATATATGCTTCTTCAATCCTTTCAAATCCTTGCCCGCACTGTACAGTTTGTCGTACATCATCTCAAACACACGCGGCACAGCGCAGAACCCGTCGGCGTGCATATCGTGCATATCCTTGGCGATGGTGGCCAAACTGCCCGCATAGTAGTGGCTTACGCCCATATACTGGTAATGATAGTTCACCGTCCGTTCATAGACATGACACAACGGTAAGAAGCTCAACATTTTGGCATGATAATCCAACAACTGCAGGTTTTCCACAATTGGAAGGAAGTTGTTGCAGATATTGCCGTGCGAGAGCATCACGCCCTTGGCCTTGCCTGTGGTGCCTGACGTGTAGATGATGGTAGCGATATCGTCGGTGGAGATAGTCCGCTTGTTCTCTGCAATCACCGGAGCCCATTTGTCGCGGTTAGCCTTGCCCAACTCCACCAGGTCCTCCAAGGACGGGAGGCCGGAGATCTTGTCGATGGCATACACCAGCGGATGCTGTTCCACCTCCGGCAGCACCGGTTCCACATTGCGGTAGATGGATTCAATGCCAATGACAATGCATTTGCAGTCGCAGTGATTGAGGATATGCTTGTAGTCTTCGGCATTCAGTGTCGGGTAAACCGGCACATGCACCATGCCAGCCAACATGATGCCCATATCCAGGAAATTCCATGCCGGACGATTACGCATGATGGTGGCAATCTTGTCGCCTTTCTCAAAACCCAATTCCAGAAACGCGGTGGCGAAATTATGCGCATATTCCACATAATCCTGAATACTATAAGTTTTCCAGCCGTTGCCGTCACGTTTGGCAAAGAAATCGGGCTTTTCATATTTGGATGAAATCACATCCAGAATATCAAAGAGTCTGGTTGGTCTCATAGGCAATTATTAAGGCTGCAAAGATACATTTTTTTAATAGAGCCGCCAAGACAAAAAAACAAGCGGCCAAATCGACCGCTTGTTTTCCATAATATAATAATGTATAATCGCCATTAGAGTAAGTGGATAGCCACGGTAAGACCAGCCATCACGATGGAGACCATGCTCATCAACTTGATGAGGATGTTCAGGGACGGGCCGGAAGTGTCCTTGAAAGGATCGCCTACGGTGTCACCCACCACGGTAGCCTTGTGGTTGTCGGAGCCCTTGCCGCCGAAGTTGCCTTCCTCGACAAACTTCTTGGCATTGTCCCAAGCACCACCGGCGTTGGCCATGAAGATAGCCAACACGAAACCGGCACCCAGACCACCAACCAGCAGACCGAGCACGCCAGCCACGCCGAGAATCAGACCCGTGACAATAGGAGCCAAAATAGCAAGGATGGACGGCAGAAGCATTTCGCGCTGAGCGCCCTTCGTGGAGATAGCCACGCAACGTGCGTAGTCAGGCGTGCCCTCACCGGTGAGGATGCCTTTGATCTCCTGGAACTGGCGACGCACTTCCTCCACCATCTTCTGGGCGGCACGACCCACGGCATTCATCGTGAGACCGCAGAACAGGAAGGCCATCATGGAGCCGATAAAGACACCCACGAGCACCTTCGGGTTCATCAGGGAAACATTATAATAATCCATGAAATCAATCAAGCTGGCTTGTGCCGTATCGACCACGCGGTTGCCAAGGTCGAGGGTATCCGTACCAATACGGATAAGGGCGATCTTGATCTCTTCCACGTAAGAGGCGAGCAGAGCGAGGGCGGTCAGAGCGGCAGAACCGATGGCGAAACCCTTACCCGTAGCAGCTGTAGTGTTGCCAAGAGCATCGAGAGCGTCGGTACGTTTGCGGACCTCAGGTTCCAGACCGCTCATCTCGGCGTTACCACCGGCATTGTCGGCGATAGGACCGTAAGCATCCGTAGCGAGGGTGATACCCAGCGTGGAAAGCATACCCACAGCGGCGATACCGATACCATACAGACCCTTGGAAAGGTTCACAGCAGTGAACTCAATCTGGAAGCCGTTGGCGCACAAGAAAGCGAGGATGATAGCCACACCGATGGTGAGCACCGGGATCACGGTGGAGATCATACCCAAACCGATACCGGAGATAATCACCGTAGCAGGACCCGTCTGGGAGGACTCAGCAACCTTCTGGGTGGGCTTGAAAGATTGGGAAGTGTAGTATTCCGTGGACTTACCGATAATCACACCGGCGAGCAGACCCACAACCACAGAGAGGGAGACTTGCCACCAGATGATATCAGTAGAATCCTTGAACAGCACGTACATGATGGCGAACGTGGCCACGGCGATGAGAATAGCGGCAGTGTTGGTACCACGGCTCAAAGCCTTGAGCAGTTGCGTCATGCTGGCGTCTTCCTTCGTGCGAACGATGAAAATGCCAATCACAGAGAGGATCACGCCCACAGCGGCGATCATCATAGGAGCAAGGATGGACTTCATCTGCATTGTTTCGCCGATGGTGGCGAAAGCGGCAGCACCGAGGGCCATCGTGGAGAGGATAGAACCAGCGTAGGACTCGTACAGGTCAGCGCCCATACCGGCCACGTCACCCACATTGTCGCCCACGTTGTCGGCGATAGTGGCGGGGTTGCGCGGGTCGTCTTCCGGGATGTTGTATTCCGTCTTACCGACGAGGTCAGCGCCCACATCAGCAGCCTTGGTGTAGATACCGCCGCCGACACGTGCGAACAGGGCCTGCGTGGAAGCACCCATACCGAAGGTCAGCATCGTGGTGGTGATGGTGGTCAGCGTGGCATGCTCACCCACCAGCTCCAACAGACCGGTACCGTTCAGGACGAGGAACCAGGCAGAGACATCCAACAAGGCGAGGCCGACAACGGTCAAGCCCATGACAGCACCGCTGCGGAAAGCGACCTGCAGACCTTTGTTCAGGCTCTGACGGGCACCGTTGGCGGTACGCGCGGAGGCATACGTGGCGGTCTTCATGCCCAGGAAGCCAGCCAAACCGGAGAAGAAACCGCCGGTCAGGAAAGCGAACCATACCACACCGTTCTGCAGGTGGAAGATGGACATGATCAAGAACAGCACGGCGAGGACGATGAACACGATGCCCACCACCTTGTACTGCTGTTTCAGATACGCCATGGCGCCCTTGCGGACGTGCGAAGCGATTTCACGCATCGTGGGGGTACCCTCGTCTTCTTTCAACATTCTTCTGTAAAAGAAGAAGGCAAATCCCAATGCGACGATGGATGCGCAGAACACGATCCATACATACTTTACAAGATTTTCCATAAGTAATTGATTTAAATTATTAATAGATTGGATTTTAGTTTATAATTCACGTTTTAAAAACAAAGTGGCAAAGATAATAAAAAACTACCAAACGAGGAAATCAAGAAAAGAAGAAAATATGAAACACCACCCTACTTTTCTCAACATCTCATTTTCCTAGTTTCCAAACTCCTAAAAAAGACTATCTTTGCCGTTCCATTTCCAAGCACATGGCGGGCATCTACATCCACATCCCATTCTGCCGCAGCAAATGCATCTACTGCGGGTTCTATTCTGTGGCGAACACACGGCAGAAGGAGGCATTCCTCGCCGCGCTGAAGAGAGAGATTCTCCTGCGAAGCACCTATCTGGCTGGCCAGCCCGTACGCACGCTCTACTTCGGCGGCGGCACCCCCAGCCTGCTGTCGGGCGAGGAGATCGCGGACATTCTGCAAACGCTGACGCATGCCTTCCCAGTGGATCGGGACGTGGAGATCACCTTAGAGGCGAATCCCGAGCAGCTCACGCCCGACTACTGTCGCACCCTGCGCGGCCTGGGCATCAACCGTCTCAGCATCGGGGTGCAATCGTTCCAAGACCCCGTACTGCGCTTTATGGGGCGGCGGCATACCGCTGCCCAAGCATCAGAGGCCGTGCACAACGCTGCCGCCGCTGGCTTCGACAATCTCTCCCTCGACCTTATCTACGGTGTGGCGGAACGTTCCGATGAGCAGTGGACCGAGGACATCGGGACGGCTTTATCGATGCCCATCCGGCATCTCTCCTGCTACGCCCTCACGCCCGAGGAGAACTCCATCCTATACAAGCAGATACAAAGCCGCAAGCACGCGCCCGTGGACGACGAACAGGCCGCCCGCCAATACGGGCAGCTGTGCCGACGCCTGCGCGAGACACCTTTCCGGCACTATGAGGTGTCGAACTTCGCCATGGAAGGACACGAGTCGCGCCACAACTCCGCCTACTGGGACCACACGCCATACCTCGGCCTCGGTCCGGCAGCGCACTCTTTCAACGGGCTAAGCCGCCAGTGGAACCCGGCAAACCTTGGCCAATATCTCCACAACATCGAAGACCATATTCTGTTTGAAGAGCGCGAAGAACTGGACGACACGTCGTTGTACAATGAAACCGTGCTGCTCTCGCTGCGCACGCAAAAAGGACTGGACCTGAAGTATATACAGGATCGTTTTGGAGCGGAGCGGGCCCAACAACTGCTCCACCACTTCCAACATTCAGTTGACCCGGGTTTTTACAAGAAAGAAAAAGACCGGCTCCGTCTGACGGAATCCGGTCTATGGTTTGCCGACGGCATCGCGGGCGACGCCTTCGAACTGTAAGGTCTTTTCAACAATTTTTCTATTTCCCGAAACGATAGCCCACGTTCAGCGAAAGGTTGACGTAAGGGTAACGCCTCCAAATACTGGTGCTGGCGGGATTTTCTTGAATAGTCGTTGCATCGGGATTATACCACGACTTGTTCGCACCAAAAGCGGCATCCAAAAAGAAATAGAGTTGGTTGGGCAATGTCAGGCCAAGCCGTAACATCACTCCTGCGCCAAAACGGTCGCTATCAAACGTATAACCTTCCAACTTTTTCCCATGATTGAACATTGTGGTCGGGAAACGCATATCCAGAGCAGCACCCAGCATAAAAGCTTTGGCGTTCATATAGTCACCAAACAGGAACAGAGGACCGACATCCAAGCGTGTAGGACCAGCAATGCAATAATCCAATGAGAGAAGCCCACCTATGGCCGCCTTATTCTTCGGAATAGCGAAATCCAACCCGATGGATGGACCGCCGAAGAATTTTGGAGCAACCTCAAAATCCAATCCGGCATTCAAGCCGAAGAAGGACCTATAGGTTTTGGTCGCGGGAGATTGTTTATCCTCAATGATGGGTTCAACAGGCGTCTCCACCGGCGTGGCGGTGAAATCGTTGCCGAGAGTCCAGCGTACCTTGCCCTGGTGCGCGCTGGGCACATAGCAGGTCAGGTTCTGCCAACGCTTGATGAGCTCCTGGGCCATCTTCTCGAACTGGGTCTCCAGTTGGCTAAAATCATCCAACAGGAAAGGTTCTTCGGAAGAAATCCCCTGGAACACAGCCTTATATAGTTTGTTGTCTTCCGCCACATCGTTGCCGCGGATAGCGATCACGTAACTTTTAAGGTTGGAACCTTTGATGTTGCGGTTCACCACATTGTCGCGCACATATTTGAAGTAGGGATTTTCCAAACCTTTTTCCGGAACGCCCAATGAAGGATCCATCGAATGGTTGTCGTAGCCGTCGGTGAAGGAGACCATGCAGGCATAGTCGAACTTCTCGGCATCGGGACGGGAAAGCTTGTCCACGTAGGAGGAGATCATATCGGCGCCCTTGCGCATCGCGTAGTAGAGGGCCGTGTTGTTATAGAGGGTAAGACCTTGGATGAAGCGGGTCATCTCGTCGCGCGACTGGGCGGTCAGCGGTTCGATTTCGCGCACCATCTTGTCGGCGTTGCCCATCGTGTTGAAGCCCATGATGCCGAGGCGGATACTGCCGTCGGGCGAAGCGTTGTAGAGGATATTGATGAACTTGGTGGCGCTGTTTTTCAGCTTCTCGAAGTTGGTCTCGCCAAGGGATGTGCTGCAGTCGAGCACCAGCATCACCACCATCACCTTGTCGGTCTCGAAGTTCTGCTGGGCGTCCTTCACCTCGCTGTCGCGCTGCCAGGTGTTGGTCTTCCCGTTATACTGCCATTTCCAGAATTTCAGGCCGCCGGCGAAACCCTCGGAATAGTCGGTGCTGGCCTTGTCGAAGGTGAAGGAGATAGACTCGTCGGCCTCCACCTTGCCGTAGATGGTCTCCACCGGGGTGAAAGTGATACCCCGCGAGGTGATGTTGGTGAGCTGATAGACGAAACGTCCGTTCTGGTCCTGGGTGATGGAGTAATCACCTTCGATATAATACTTGGCCTTCTCGGCCTGGGCGAAAGCTGACAACCCGCCCAACACGCAGAGCATTAGCAACAATATTTTTTTCATAGCACAAAAAATTTATTCTATTAACAATAAAAACAACTATTTATTGCCTTGGACACAACAAGGCAGCATCTATAATTAGCAGACAAAAGTAAAGAAAAAGCATGGACCATTTCATGCTTTTACAAATAGTTGTCAACCGTGAAATATGAATAACGGACGCTTGGGCGTACCTGATTTCACGATTCTTTTTACAATAAAATAAAACGTATCACTCGCCTAAAAAAGCGCTTAAAGTCCCAGATAAAGGTTCACCGAAGCGAGGCCGTCGTCCACCGAATTGCAGGTGATGGAGAACACGCGCAGGTGCTGCCCCAGGAAGGATGATTTGCCTTTGTCGGACAGCAGCTGCAGCAACGGCCTCTGCGATGAGGAGTTGAAATAATCGAACTCCAACAGGTTGTCGGAAGCCGTGTTCGTGCTGGCGAACTGATAGTAGCGGTTGGAGACCAGAGCCCCGTTACGGCCCAAATCGCGCAGATACCCAGCCATTGCATCCGTGGAGGGCGCAAAGACATAATACCCGTCACGGTCGGCGAAGCAGCGGTAAAGACCAGCCCCGAAAATCGTCGCATCCGGCATCTGCAAGTCTTCGGTAACCGGGTAAATGCCAGATGGATAAGCCAGCCGCATACTGTCGGTCCAGGCACTGCCCTCAAACGGATTGTAGGCCTTGCCGAGCGTGTCGTGCGGAATCATCAGGTAACGGCAGACGACATTGGAGTCGTTAAGCATGGCGAACTGGTGAGCAGGATATCCCGCCATAGCCTCACGGTAACACCAAACGGCATTAAAGGGCATCTGGTCGTCCGGAACAGTTGTAACAGCCTTATGGCCAGCAAAATCGACCAGCTTCGGATTATCGGCCGTCGCATATCCGGACATAAAAACCTCGTTCTGCGAAACCCGCAGCTGGTATCCCGACCATTCTGACAATGTTTTCAACTTTTCCAAGACAGAAGTCACGGATTCATTGAACCAGGTGGAGAGAAAGTCGAAATAAACCGGATTATGGACAAAAAGCCAGTTCTGTTTCTGGTTTTTCTCCGCCACCACAATCAATTTCCGGAAAGACTTGTCCGACAACAGGTTCTTCGGGTGTGTGTGTTGCATCAAAGCCTTTTTCAAGAGTTCGATATTATCGGAAACCGACAACACGTGATTGAAATAGACGAACTTAAGGCTCTTATAATTCGTGCCGTAAGTGTAAATCTTATATTGCTCGTACGAGGTGTAGTTGGCGGGGTCGATACTGAGCGAGCGGAGCAGCTTCCGGAACGCGTGCTTGTCCGCCCGCGCATTGAAGAGCAGCGACAGTCCGTTTTCCGACGCGTGGCCGGAGATGATCAGGGGCAGCTCCGACGCGGCCATTTTCCCGCTCACGGTCTCAAACGCAGGCAACACATCCATGGCGAACAACTCGTTCAGGCAGGGCTGGATGCCCTTGTAGGTGGTCTGCACAAAGTCGTCGTGGTCATGGATTTCAAACAGGAACACAGCGTCGTTGGGCACCACCCCAATCAACGCCGCAGGCGTCTGCCTGAAGAAGGTATAGTAAAAGAAAATGCCCACGCCCATCAAGACTACGGCTATCAGGCTAATCCAAACCACCCAGGCCCGGTGTCCTTCACGATTGTATTCCTCTTTCATATCGGTTATTTTTTCAGATGTAAAAAATCGGACAACCCCGCCTGCCGCCATCGGCGCACCGGCACAGGCTGTCCGTTAATAAAAAGCTATTCCGCAGGCGTTGCCGGCTCAGAGGAGGCTTCCGCTTCAGCAGGCTTCTCCTCCTCCAAATCCACCATGTTATGGTCAACAAGGGTGTTGTACCAGAGGATAACCTTCTTCATGTTGGAGACATAGACACGCTCGCGGTCATATTCCGGCAGAACCTCGGCGAAATAGGCCTTCAGCGCGTTGTTGTCCTTCGGCATCTCCTTCTTCGCACCGTTTTCCTTTTTATAAATAGATTGGAAAACAGACTGCAACGACACCTCGCCCTCCTCGGTGAAGATGGCGATATTGTCCAGCGTGGCCACACCGTCATGCGAGAAAGCCGGGAAACGGTGCCCGTCAGCAAGTGATTCCACGATGAAATTGTTGGGGGCGCGGGAAATGAGTTTGAACAGACCGCCCTTTCCGGTAATTGATAAAATTTTGCTTAAATCCATAGTAGGTTGGTAAAGTTAAGGGTTTATAAAGTTTATAAAGTTTGTAATGTTTGTAAGGTTTGTAAAGTTAAAAGTGGAAAAGTAATAAAGTTTTAAAGTTCAATGTCATAGTTCCAAGTTCATAGCCTAAATCCAATTATTAATTATTAATTGTTAATTGTTAATTAATTGGTTGATAGTACACAATCTTCCTCTTCCTCACAGATATAATCTGATTGTCTTCCACCAGGACTTCCATTTTCCAGTTTTTTTCCAGATCAAAATCCATATACAGTCGCGATTCCTTGCGGTGGTGGATGCGGTCCTCGTAGATGGTCTTGATCTGTCGTCCGTCCTGATCGTACTGATTATAGGTATATTCCAACATCTGGTTGCCGGACTTATACACGCAGCGGTTGACCTCGTCGCCATAGTTGTCGTATTCGATGGTCACGGTCTTGAACACCTTTCCGTTAGGCTCGCACTCGGTGATCTTGTACACCTGTCCCTGCTCGTTGTAGCGGTTGCGCGTGTGCGTGACCACGTCGCCAAACGACTGCGAGCTGGTCAGGATGTTGCCGATGCCGTCGGTCGTGTAGGAGAAGGCGATGGCGATGCTGTCGCCGCAATAGATCTGCTCGCCGATGAGGAAGTGGTTGCGGTCGTACAGATATTTGCCGTGCGTGACTTGCGTGCCGGTGGAGTCATACTCCTCCCAGCGCGTCGGGTGCGCGAGGTCGTTGTAGTGATACTCCCGGCGGATCAGCGTGTCGCGGTGCCCGTCCAACTTGACGAAGTGCGTCAGGAAGCCGTCGGAGGTGTACTGCTGGTACGAGACAATATCCGGCTTCCGTTTCTTGAGCATGGAAGCCAGACGTGTCGTGTCGGCCAGCGTGAGGGAGTCGTCCACCATCAAGTATGTGGAGGTCTGGATGCTCTTCACCTGCCCGAAAATGTGGTTGCGCTGCAGGTGGTTCTTCTCAATGTCGGGCGTAATCTGGATCGGCTCCGGTTTTTTCTTACAGCCGACCAGTGCCAACAGGCATAGCAACAACAAGAAGAGTCTGCAACGATTCATCCTATTCAGTATGAGAGTTTTAAGAAAGTTTAGAAAATCGAATTCACAAGGTCGTCATCTGCCATGTTCGGGAGGGTAACCTTCAGGTCGGGGTTGGCGGCCATGGCGCGCTTGATGGCGAAGATGGCGCCGTCGTTGCGTGCCCACGCGCGGCGGCTGATGCCGTTGTTGACATCCCAGAAGAGCATGCTGCGCAGGCGTGCGTCGCTCTCCTCGGTGCCGTCGAGCACCATGCCGAAGCCACCGTTGATCACCTCGCCCCAGCCTACTCCACCGCCATTGTGGATGCTCACCCACGTGGCGCCACGGAAGCCGTCGCCGATGACATTATGCACGGCCATGTCGGCACAGAAGCTGGACCCGTCGTAGATGTTCGAGGTCTCGCGGAACGGGGAGTCCGTGCCCGACACATCGTGATGGTCGCGGCCGATGACCACGGGTGCGCTCAACCGGCCATCTTTCACCGCCTCGTTGAAGGCGGCGGCAATGCGCGTTCTGCCCTCCGCGTCGGCGTAGAGAATGCGTGCCTGCGAGCCCACCACCAGATGGTTCTCCTTGGCCCCGCGAATCCACGTGATGTTGTCCTTCATCTGCTGCGAAATCTCCGCCGGAGCGGTCGCGCTGATCTCGTTCAAAACATCCATGGCCAGATGGTCGGTAACCTCCAGGTCCTCAGGCTTGCCGGACGTACACACCCAGCGGAAAGGACCGAAACCGTAATCGAAGCACATCGGGCCCATGATGTCCTGCACGTAAGAGGGATAACGGAACGTGCCGTCCTCTTTCATGATGTCGGCGCCGGCACGCGACGACTGCAACAGGAAAGCGTTGCCGTAATCGAAGAAGTACATGCCTTTGGCGGTCAGCTTGTTGATGGCGGCCACCTGACGGCGCAGGGATTCCTCCACAGCCTTCTTGAAAGCCTCGGGCTGCTCGGCCATCATCACCTTGGCATCCTCGAAGGAGATGCCGACGGGATAGTAGCCACCGGCCCACGGGTTGTGCAGGGAGGTCTGGTCGCTGCCCAGGTCCACCTGTATGTCGTGCGCGGCGCAATACTCCCAGAGGTCCACCACATTGCCCTGATAGGCGAAGGAGCGGGCCACCTTGTTGCGGCGTGCCTCGTTCACCTTCTCGAAAAGCTCATCCAAATCGGAGTGCACCTCGTCCACCCAGCCTTGGTCGTAACGTTTCTGCGTGGCCGACGGGTTGATTTCGGCGGTGATAGAGACCACTCCGGCGATGTTGCCGGCCTTGGGCTGGGCACCCGACATGCCGCCGAGGCCCGCGGTAACGAACAGCTTGCCACCGATCTCGCCGCCGATCTTGCGGCTGGCGTTCAGGACGGTGATTGTGGTTCCATGGACGATGCCTTGCGGTCCGATATACATGTAGGAGCCTGCCGTCATCTGGCCGTACTGGCTCACGCCGAGGGCGTTCATCCGCTCCCAGTCGTCCGGCTTGGAATAATTGGGGATCACCATGCCGTTGGTCACCACCACGCGGGGAGCGTTCTTATGGGACGGAAACAGCCCCAGCGGATGGCCGGAATACATGACGAGGGTTTGCTCGTCGGTCATCTCCGACAGGTATTTCATCACCAGGCGATACTGGGCCCAGTTTTGGAACACGGCACCGTTGCCGCCGTAGGTGATCAGCTCGTGGGGATGCTGGGCCACCGCCGGGTCCAGGTTGTTCTGGATCATCAGCATGATGGCCGCCGCCTGGCGACATTTGGCCGGGTAGGCCTCGATGGGACGGGCGTACATCTCATAATCAGGACGATAACGATACATATAGATGCGGCCGTAGTCGTGCAGTTCCTTCGCGAACTCCGGGGCCAGCTGGGCGTGGAGCGATGGGTCGAAATAGCGGAGCGCATTGTGCAAGGCAAGTTTTTTTTCCTTTTGCGTCAGGATTTCCTTACGCTTGGGCGCATGATTGACAGTTGGATCGTATGGTTTTGTCTCCGGCAATGTACTGGGAATGCCTCTTCTGAGGTCATCCTGAAATTCTTGAAGTGTCATAATTATCGCATTTTAAGAAATGTATTTGAATCTCGAAACAAGACGAGACTCATGAAAAATCTATTTGTCGGGCAAGCACAAGATTTGCCGGCGCAAAGATACTCAAAAAAACAATACGGGCTGCGAGACAGATATGATACTTAATTATGGAACTACTTAATAAAAAGGCTTAAAAGCTTCCGTATCAGCATCGACGGGTAGCCGTACAAGATGGCGGCGAAGCAGAAGAAGGTGTTGAGCAGGCTGATACGGGTGAAATCCCGGGCGGGACGAAAGTGCGAAACGCGCTCACCTTCGGGCGGGTAATAGACCTTCACCGGCACCGCCACGATGGGGATGTTGCGCCACGCCGAACGCACCAACATCTCCAGTTCGCCTTCATAACGGGAGGTGATGAGCCGCATGTTGCCCATCTTCGCCAACGGATATAGACGGTAGCCGCTCTGCGTGTCGGGCAGCCGCCTACCCGTCTGCACCGCGAACCAGAAGTTGGAGAACTTGTTGGCAAACGTGTTCTTCTGGGGCATGTTGTCGTGCTTCATCCCCCTACTACCCACTATCAGGCAGTCGGGCTGCAAGGCCACGGTCTCCGCAAAAACCGGAATGTCGCTCGCGTAATGCTGCCCGTCGGAGTCGATGGTGACAGCGTAACGGAACCCGCGTTTCAAGGCCTCGCGGAATCCCGTGACCAAGGCGGTGCCCTTGCCCTTGTTGGGCGAATAGGAGACCACCGTGGCGGGCACATCCGGCCGCGCCAGCAGCTCGCCCGTGGCGTCCGTGGAGCCGTCGTTCACTACAATGATGTCCGCGCAATACTCTGACACACTGCGTATAACATCCATCACGGTGCCGGCATTGTTGTAGGTGGGGATCACCACGCAGATGCGAAGTTTTTTGAGATTGTCCCGGATGTATTCTGTTTCACTCATCGTCTTAACACTTAATAGAATAAACGGTTACCGTTTGCGGACCACCAACTGGGCGTTCTCGAATTTCACGACCACCACAGGCGTACCCTTGTCAATAAGACCGTGTTCCGAGGTAGCCTCTAAAATCTCGCCGTCAAGGTTGATTTTGCCGGCCGGGCGCATGAAGGTGGCGGCCACCGCCTCCCTGCCCACATACTGCTTCAAGTGCATATCCTGCGAAATGAAGCCCTTGTCCGTGTCGAGTTCGGTGTTCAACGCCATCGTTCCGAACGGGGTTTGGACGGTAATGATCTTCTTGGCCAGCCACAGCGACAGGAAGAAGCCCGCCACCACGCTCACCACCACCAGCACCGTGCTCTGCCCGATCTGGGCGGCCGTATCCAGGCTAGGGTCGAAATGGAAATGGAAGCCCACGTTGAAGACCATCGTCAGCACCAGCGAGGCAAGGATGAGCACAATGCCGGACACCCCCGCCACCCCGAAGCCGGGAATGACGAAAAACTCCAACATCAGCAGGACCACCCCCGCCAGAAAGACCAATATCTCCCAATGCGCCGCCAATCCTTCCAGATAATGCGGGGCGAAATAGAGCAAAGCACCCAGGATGGCCAAGATGATGGGCAGGCCCAACCCCGGCGACTGCAGCTCAAAATACAAGCCGCCGACAATGCACATGATCAGGATGCCGCTCACAATGGGGTTCACCAGGAAATTGATGATTTTGTCAATGCCGGAGAGATGCTGTTCCTCCACCGTGCAATGTTCCAGGCCCGCCTGCTGGAGCACCGCCTCGCGACTGTCGGCCATGCCTTCGCAGAAACCGTTTTTCACCGCCTCTTCGGTGGTGAATGTCAGCACCTTGCCGCTGTCGCTGATGCCACGCACCCGCACATCGGGGTCCACCATGGCCTGCGCCACATCGGGGTTGCGCCCGTTCTTCTCCGCCGTGGCCCGCATCAGCGACCGCATGTAGGACTGGTACTTGTCGGGCATAATCTCGCCCTGCTGGTTGACCACGGAGGCCGCCCCCAACGAGGAGCCGGAGGCCATGTAGATGCTGTCGCAGGCAATGGAGATAAGCGCGCCCGCCGAGGCCGCATTGTTGTTGATCCAGACCATCGTGGGCATCGGGGCGTTGAGGAGCAGCGTGCGGATCTTGTCGGCAGCGTCCAACTCCCCGCCGAAGGTATTCAGTTCCAGCAGGATATAATCCGCCTTCATCGCCTCGGCATCCTTCACGGCCTTCTCGGTCTTGCGCTGCGCAGGCTTGGCAATATTGTCATCTATTTTATAATAGTAAACTTTCACGGCATCCTGCGCCATAACCATTTGTGCAAAAAGACACAACAGGATTGCCAAAAAAGAAACTCTTGAACAAAAAAACTGCTTCATAACGATTTATGTTTTTTTTCAGAACGTATTCTGCACCATACTTTGATTTTAGACCAGTCGGCGAGCATGACAAGACCAACCGACAAGGCGGAGACAGTCAACATCTGGTCGCGATAGGTGAACCAACTGTGAATATAGGAGTGATTGGCGGCAAACAGATACCATAGATACGGCAGCACGGCAAACGGGATCAGCAGTATGACGCTTTTATAATTCTTTGCATGAAAAGCAACAATGGCGGGAATGGCCAATACAACCAGCCAGCAAACGAGCGTGGTGCCGGGGAGCATGTGGACATTCGAACACAGCGCGTCCCAACGGGAAAACCCGTCATCGGTCCCGGAGCGGAACAGGAACTGGGAGATGCCGTCGCGGATAGCCGGTTCATCTGTGAAGATGGATGCCAACACCCATTTGGCAAACCACGTCAGGGAATAGCCCACCCCCCATAGCACGGAGGGCACGACGACATCCTTTGCGCACACCCGCCACTCCGCATCACGATGACGGCGTTGCGTCAGCATGATGTACACCAACATGGGCATCCCCACCGTCAGCATCGGAGCGGTCAGAAGATCGAGGAAGCAGGTGACGCAACCGTCCACGAACAACAGCCATGCCACCCTCTCAAACCGACTATGATGCCAGCATACCAGGATAACAAAAAGAAGAGACAGGATAATGTCCGTGGCGAACTGCACCGAGAATTGTGTGACGAAGCCGTACAATAGGATGAAACCGGAAAAGAAACCCACCGTCAAAGGGAGCCCTGCCTGACGGTACAACACACAGCACGTAACCAGCAGCAACAGAGAGGTCAGCACATACAGGAAATAGCGTACCATGGTGTAATCGCCAACCACCAGTAGGAATCGTGTCAGAAAGGTGGCACCGTGCCAATAGCGCGAATAGTATATCTGGGGCGAGATGGCCCCTTCCACCATCAACTGCAGATTGGTGTGCATAATGCGGTCGCGCGCCGCGTACGGCGGCGCGAACATCGAGTTGGCCAAGTCGTCACGGTCGATATAATAGGCCATGTCCAAAATCAGAGCGTCCGTGAAATTATCCATCTGGCAGGACTGGTTACGGATGATGGCCCGGGGATAATCACCCTCCTCCATAAATGCCGGCACAGAATCCGCAATATGCTTATGTATCCGTTGATTGGGCAGCATACACGACAAAAATGCACAGAAGACAAACGTCCCTATCAACAGAAAAAATGTTTTACTATAGCGAAAAAAAGCATCCACTTCCCACTGTTTTATTTCAGTTCAACATTATAATTAATAGAAAGATTCTCCAAATCCTTTAATAAAGATTCCGGATTCACTTTAGTGGAGAAATTAAAGAAATCGGCATAGAACACCCCACCTTTTTCAAAAATGCGAAGATTGAAGGGCACGGTTCCCGGATGTTTGGCCAACAGCTCCTTAATCTCCATCGCCAACTCCCGGTTCACATCCTTAATGCTCACCTGCAAGGTTACCTCCGAGCACAGCTGCTCGTATGCATCTTCCAGATACAGGACTTTCAACGGTTTGAAATCGACTCTCTTTTCCTCCCTCTCTTCCCCATTATCATCTTTTTTCTTCCACATTTTAATATCGAGGGCGGCCTTAATGAAGAGTCGTTTCCCTTGTTGAAAGAGGTGCTGGTATTGGGTGAAATTGTTACCGAACATCGCCCACTGCCATGTGCCGTACTGGTCTTCGAGGGTCACCTTGCCGAACTCCCGGTTGGTACGGGTCTGGCCGGCCACCACGTCACTCACCAGTCCCACGAAGCTGAAGGGCTTCCCGTTGCCGAATTTGGCTTCCATATAGGATATGTCGGCCAGATTGGAGAGATTCACATTGGTAAAATTCTTGATAATGGGCTTATAATCGTCCAGCGGGTGCCCCGAGATATAGAACCCGGCGATTTCGCGCTCGTGCCGCACCTGCTCGTAAGTGGTCCACGGCTCACAATAGGGGATTTCGGGATTGGATTCCTCCTGCACGGTCTCATCCATATCGAAGATGGAGAACTGGTCCTGCGGGCCGTTCTGCTTCTTCGTGGCATAGGCCATCAGCTTGTCCACAAAATTCGTTTTCCCATCCTGTGATATGAAAAACTGGGCACGGTGGATGTTGCCGAAGCAATCAAAAGCTCCACTTTCGGCCAAAGTCTCGATACAGCGTTTGTTGCAGTTGCGCAGGTTCACACGCGACACAAAATCGAAGATATCGGTAAAGGGACCGTTCTGCTGACGTTCCTCCACAATGCTGTTGGCGGCACTGTTGCCCACGCCTTTCAAGGCGGCCAAGCCGAAGCGGATGTCGCCGTTCTTGTCCACCGTGAACGTTTGGTCGGATTCGTTGATACTGGGACCCAGCACCTGGATGCCGTGCTTGTGCGCATCCTCGATATATTCGCTGATGGTCGTGATGTCGCTGATATTGTTGGTCAAGTTGGCGGCCATGAACTCGGCACGGAAATGCGCCTTGAGGTAAGCCGTCTGATAGGAGACCCAGGAATAGCAGGTGGCGTGCGACTTGTTGAAAGCGTAGGAAGCGAATTTTTCCCAATCGGCCCAGATCTTCTCCAGCACACTCTCCTCATATCCGTTGGCCTTGCCCTGTCCCAGAAACTTATCCTTAAGCTCCATCATCTTGGCTATCTGTTTCTTACCCATAGCCTTACGGAGCGTATCCGACTCACCTCTCGTAAAATTGGCCAACAACCGCGACAGAAGCATCACCTGCTCCTGATAAACGGTAATGCCGTAAGTATCCTTGAGGTACTTCTCCATAACCGGAATATCGTACTTGATCTCCTCCCTACCCTGCTTCCGGTCGATAAACTGGGGAATGTAATCCATCGGGCCCGGACGGTATAGGGCATTCATAGCAATCAGATCCTCAAATTTGCTCGGCTTCAACTCTTTGAGGTATTTCTGCATACCTGGGGATTCAAACTGGAACGTGGCCACCGTGTCTCCGGCGCAATAGAGTTCGTAGGTTAGAGGATCATCAATGGGGATATTGTCGATATCGATATCCAGGCCTTTGGATTTCTTGATGTTGGATAATGTTTCTTTAATGATGGTCAGGGTTTTTAACCCCAGGAAGTCCATCTTGATAAGACCAACATCCTCAATCACAGAGCCTTCATACTGGGTGACGATGATGTCCTCTTTGGTATCCTTATCCTTGACGGTGGAGAGCGGCGCGAAGTTGGTGAGGTCTTCGGCACCGATGATGATGCCGCAGGCGTGAATGCCAATCTGACGCACCGTTCCCTCCAGCTGGGTGGCGTATTTCAGGATGTCGTGGACCTTAGGGTCGCCCTCCTCATACTCTTTCTTCAGTTCGGGGACCATTTCCAGACAGTTCTGCAGGTTCACCTTGGGAGCCTTTTTGGTCTTCGGGTCCTCAGGGAACTTGTCGGGAATCATCTTGGCCAAGCGGTTGGATTTCTCGACCTCCAGACCTTGCACGCGGGCCACATCCTTGATACTGGATTTGGTGGCCATCGTGCCATAGGTGATGATATGAGCCACCTTCTCCTTGCCGTATTTCTGTGTAATCCAGTCCAGAATGCGGTAACGGCCCTCGTCATCGAAATCCACATCAATATCAGGGAGGGAGATACGGTCGGGATTCAGGAAACGTTCAAACAGCAAGTCGTATTTCAACGGGTCCACATCCGTGATTTTCAAGCAGTAAGCCACCACAGAGCCGGCGGCGGAACCACGTCCCGGGCCCACGGAGATGCCCATGCTGCGGGCGGCGGCGATGAAGTCCTGCACGATGAGGAAGTAGCCCGGGAAGCCCATATTACGCATAACGCCAAGCTCGAAATCAATGCGTTCCATAATATCCTCGGGTATAGGATCCCCGTATCGTTTGACCGCGCCGTCAAGGGTAAGCTTCCGCAGATAGTCGGCCTCCAGCTTGATACGGTACACCCGTTCCAATCCGCCGAGCTTCCCGATACGGCCTTTGCTGGCCTCGTCGGGTTCGAATTCGGCACGCAGGTCCTCTTCCGTGTATTTATGACGATACTCCTCTTCGGTGCCAAATTCGGCGGGAATATCAAACACCGGCATGATGGGCGCATGTTTGAGTTTGAAAAACTCGACCTTGTCCACGATCTCCTGTGTGTTTTCCAACGCCTCCGGCACGTCCGCGAAGATGGCTGCCATCTCCTCCGGCGACTTCAGCCACTCCTGCTTGGTGTAATGCAGGCGGTCCGCATCGTCCACCTTGCGGCCTGTGCTCAAGCAGATGAGCCGGTCGTGAGCCTCGGCATGTTCCTCCTCCACAAAATGCACGTCATTGGTGGCTATCACTTTCGTGCCCGTTTCCGCCGCCAGTCTCATAATACCCTCATTCACAATCTGCTGATGCTCATAGACCATCCGGTCGCCGCCCGGCTTATCAGTCTTATGACGCTGGAGTTCCAAATAATAGTCGTCACCGAACAGACTCTTGAACCAAAGGACGACCTCTTTGGCCTTTTCATAATCATTATTGAGCAATGCCTTGGGCACCTCGCCGGCCAGACAGGCGGACGAGACAATCAATCCCTCGTGGTATTGCTGCAGCAGTTCACGGTCAATGCGGGGACGGGAATAGAAGCCGTCCGTCCAGGCACTGGAAACGATTTTACACAAGTTATGGTAGCCGGTTTCATTTTTGGCCAGAAGAATCAGGTGATAGCCGCCGGTGTTTTCCTTGTGTTCCTGCACCAGCCGGCTGCCCGTGGGATTGGTCTGGGTAATACGGGCCATATACGCCTCACAACCGAAGATCGGTTTGAAGATATAGGCTTTCAGCTCCGCAATCTTACCCTGACATTCCGCCACAGCATCCGCATCCGTGAGAGTCTCCAATTCCGTCTCCTTTTCCTTGATGCCGTCCTTTATCTTCTTATTGTGTTTATCCACAAAGTCGAAATACTCCTTGATGCCGAACATATTGCCATGATCCGTGACGGCCATGGCATTCATACCCTCGCGAAGACACTTCCCCACCAGATCGGGAATCTTTGACATTCCGTCCAAAATGGAGTATTGTGTATGTACGTGTAAATGAGTGAATTTAGGCATATTATTTAGATTAACGGTTTAAATTCTTTTAATAAAACAAATATAAGTTCGGCAAGTTCTACTTTCGAATCACTTTCCGGGTAACAGGGGCTTGTCCGTCGCAACGGATTTCAAGCAGATAGACACCCGGTGCGAATGGGTGCATATCCACCGACGATTCGTGCGTGGTCATCAGGCAGCGGCCATACATATCGCACACTCGGATTTCGGTCTCCGGTCTGAAACCATCCACCCACACCTTGTCTGCTGTAGGATTCGGGTATACAATAAAGCCCTCATCCACCGAATGTTCCTCCACCGCCCAATCATCGGTACAGCGCATGACGGTGTTTGAAAAAATGCCATTGTTCATAGGACCATTTCCGGAATACTGGAAATCACGCCCCTGCACGGTAAAGATACATTCTTCACCATGATAACCTTTGATCCATTTCAGCGAAAGGTCACCCGAAACCACCGGCACCTCGGCCACGCCTTCAAAGCCGTCCAGCATGGAGAGGGTCACCGTATATATCGGCACATCCTGCTGCAGCACCACGATGGCATTATCTTCCCAGCCGTTACCTGCCTTGTCTTGCATTTCAAAGGTAAGAGAACAGGCATCCGCGAAGGTCACCCATGTGGAGCACACCCGCTGGCAGCTGGACGCATTGGTGACGGTGACGCTGTAGCGGGTGGGCAGCGTTGGCGACACCGTTATGGAGGCCGTATTCTCGCCCGTACTCCAATGGTACGACTCGCCGCCGGTGGCGGTCAGCGTCGTGCTCATCCCCACATGGTCCAAGGTGGCATTACCTGTGATGGAAGCGTTAAAATAGGGATAGCAAGGGTCGGGCTGCACCCCGAAGACGGCCGCCTGGACGCTCGTGAAATCATACGTGGAGGGGTTCAGGGCCGAAAGGGCAAAGTAGCCGTCGGAGCTGCCACCCCACCCCCAGTTGAAATAGAAATAGTCTTGCGAATCGTAGCCTGCACACAGGAAAGTGTGTCCCCCATCAGCCCCTTGCCCGCGATACAGGACCGGATGTCCGGCATCCAGCTCGTTTTTCAGCATCGTGGTCCATTGAGCATCCGAGTAGCTGGATTTATAACGGTAAGAGCCTTTCGTATATCCGAAATAGGTATTCAGCGCCTCGTTAACCATATTCATATAGGAACTGCTGTGCGTTGCGGCGTACTTCATGTTGACACTGATGCCGCAATGGTAAAGCAGTTGTCCCACCTGCTCGATCTGCTGCTGGTAGGAATTGGCGTCCAACACGTCGGGCATGGCCGCATACTGGTAGTTGGCCGTGCCGAAGTTGGCTGAAATCCGTCCCAGGTCACCATAGCCGCTGGCGGAGAGGTTGTGCACATAGCTGTGCTGCCCCACCCCATGCTGCGGGTGCTGGTAGTAGCGCATCAGCTGGCCCATCGCCAACGCCACGCAACCCACGGGCGCATGCGTGCCGGAAATCAGCGGGCACAAGCTGTTATAGGGCTCGCCTTGCGACCATGTGGAAGTGATCAGCGGGGCCACCGCACGCGTGCGGACAGGCGTGTACGTGTCATCGAGCAGCTGCGTCCACATCGCACGCACATCCGCATCCTGCCCCCGGCCTTCCCTCTCGGCGGCAAGGCCCTGACGGATCTGCTCTCCGTACTCATCCATCCAGGCACTGACGGGCGCGGGCAGCTGCGACGGCACATATTCGCCCTCCAACGCATACCCCAAGACCGGCAGGCTCACATCATCCGAAGAGACCAGCACAAAACCCCGACTGTCCGGAATATTAAAAACATGGCAAACCGACGTGCCTTGGGCATCCACATACCGACCGGAGTATGTCATAGCTGTGTTGTCGGTCTGGTTCCGCAGATGGCCCAGAAAATTCCGTCCCACCCTTTCCGCCATGACAGAATCCACAGGATGCGCAGAAGATGAGATAAACATGACGGAGAGAAAAGCTGTCAGCAATGTTATAATAGAGAGGTCTATACGATTCATAATAAAGAATATTTGTCTATTGTGTAAGAGGTGCAAAGATATAAAAATGGCGCATACTGACAATCTGTCACACCAAAAATCTTTTTGGCACAGATTTTGCAATCCGGCACCGTCTTTTTTTGAAAATTATTCTTTCAAATTATAAATTAAAACACCATTTACTATGAAATGTAACATTAAACCTTTAGCTGACAGAGTTTTAGTAAAACCTGCCGAAGCCGAACAAAAAACCGCCGGTGGCATCATCATCCCTGACACCGCCAAGGAAAAACCGCAAAAGGGAACCGTTATCGCCGTCGGTCCTGGCAAAAAGGACGAACCGATGACTGTCAAGGTGAACGACACCGTCCTCTACGGTAAATATTCCGGCACGGAAATCCAACTGGATGGCGAGGCATTCCTCATCATGAAAGAAAGCGACATCTACGCGATTTGCTAAATAGTGATCAGTAATCAGGGAACAGTAAACAGTTAATTCCGACAAAAACAGATCACAAATCATAAAAAAAAATAAACCTATAAACTATAACAACAATGGCAAAAGACATTAAATATAACTGGGAAGCCCGCGAAGGCTTGAAAAAAGGTGTTGACGCATTAGCCAATGCAGTAAAGGTAACGTTGGGACCTAAAGGTCGTAACGTCATTATTGACAAGAAATTCGGTGCGCCTCAAATCACGAAGGACGGTGTTACCGTTGCCAAAGAGATTGAGCTTAAAGAAGCCATCGAGAACATGGGTGCTCAGATGGTGAAGGAGGTGGCCTCCAAGACCAACGACCAGGCCGGTGACGGCACGACGACTGCCACGGTTCTGGCGCAAGCCATCTTCAACACCGGTTTGAAGAACGTGACCGCCGGCGCCAACCCGATGGAACTGAAGCGCGGCATCGACAAGGCCGTCGCCACCGTGGTGGAGAACCTCAAGAGCCAGTCGGTGGAGATCAACGACAGCCACGAGAAAATCGAGCAGGTGGCCACCATCTCCGCCAACAACGACAACGCCGTGGGCAAGGTCATTGCCGAAGCCATGCAGAAAGTGAAGAAAGAGGGCGTGATCACCATCGAGGAAGCCAAAGGCACCGACACCACCGTCAAGATTGTGGAAGGCATGCAGTTCGACCGCGGCTATATCTCCCCGTATTTCGTCACCGACACCGAGAAGATGGAAGCCGTCTATGACAACCCGTTCATCCTGATTTACGACAAGAAAATCAGCAACATGAAGGAGTTCCTGCCCATTTTGGAAAAGGTGGTCCAATCCGGACGTCCGTTGCTGATCATCTCCGAAGATGTTGACAGCGAGGCTTTGGCCACATTGGTTGTCAACCGTCTGCGTGGCGGTCTGAAGATCGTGGCCGTGAAGGCTCCGGGCTTCGGCGACAGACGCAAAGAGATGTTGGAAGACATCGCCATCCTGACAGGCGGTACGGTGATTTCCGAAGAGAAGGGCTTCAAACTGGAAGATGCCGGTCTGGAGATGCTGGGTACGGCCGAGAAGATTACGGTGGACAAGGAGAATACGACCATCGTGAGCGGCAAGGGTGACAAGAATGCCATCGAAGGCCGTATCGGCATGATCAAGGCCCAAATTGAGAAGACCACTTCCGACTACGATCGCGAGAAACTGCAGGAGCGTTTGGCCAAGCTGGCCGGCGGTGTGGCCGTCATTTACGTGGGTGCCGCTTCCGAAGTGGAGATGAAGGAGAAGAAAGACCGCTACGATGACGCTTTGCACGCCACCCGTGCCGCCATCGAAGAGGGTATCATCCCGGGCGGTGGCGTGGCCTACATCCGCTCCATCAGCAGCCTGAAGAACCTCAAAGGCGAGAACGAAGACCAGAAGATCGGTATCGACATCGTCCGCAGAGCGTTGGAAGAGCCGTTGCGTCAGATTGCCGCCAACGCCGGCAAAGAGGGTTCCGTCATCGTCAACGCCATCGCCAAGGGCAAAGGCGACTACGGCTACAACGCACGCACCGACCAATTCGTAAACATGATCGAGGCTGGTGTCATCGACCCGACCAAGGTCTCCCGTGTGGCCCTGGAGAATGCCGCATCCATTGCCGGCATGTTGCTGACCACCGAATGTGTGCTGGCCGAAATCAAGGAAGAGACGCCCGCTGCTCCCATGGGAGGCATGAACCCGGGCATGGGCGGCATGTATTAGAATCTGAGGGGAATCACCCCATACTTGCTTTAATATCATTATTTGAAAAGGCGACCCGACATGGGCCGCCTTTCTTTTTTTGCAAGAAAAAAAAAAAATATGGAAGACTTCCTATCTCTTCAGCAACCGAAGGATCGCACGCCGTCCATCCAGGGTTTCGATTCGAAGCACGTACACGCCGGAAACCTGATCCGAAAGGTCAATCATATCCATGTCCGCATTGAGCGTCTGTTGCTGGCGCATACGGCCCAACACATCGTACACGCGCACGATGGCACCCGCAAGCGCCTCCCCGCGCACACGACAAAGCCCATCCGTAGGATTCGGATATATTTGACACACAAGAGGCTCAGATGCCGGATTCACCCCTACCGTCAATGTAAGATGCAAGACCACCACACTATCACAACCGTTTGCAGCCACATACGTGTGCGTATAGTCGCCGCTGACGGTCAACAAATCCCCACCCCACACATACTCTGACAATTCCACCACCTCAAACTCCGTGTGGAACGTTGGCAACACCGACAAATTCAGTTGTCGAACAAAGATTGTATCAAAATAAGAGGAATACACGGTGTCGGCATACTGTCCGGCAGCAGCCAAAACATGTCCGTACCAGTTATACGGCAACTGGTTAGCACAGGTGGTATCCTCCTGGTAATCAACTATGGTGACCACATCGGGGACCGTGAATGTGTCTGACACAGAAGCCTCGCACTGATTACCGTAAACTGCCGTCAGCGTGTACTGGTGTTGTCCGGACGTGACCACAACGGAAGAATATGATGTGGCCGTGTCCGGCAAAACAGTTATCAAACTATTTTCATACAACAATTTATAATAAGATACCGGGCTTGGCATTTCTGTAAGATGAGCTTTGATCAAAAAATTCCTCGAACTGCCGAAGAATTTCCAGCTCAAAGAGCCGGAAGCGTAGTGCCGTCCCACCACATCCCCTTTGTCGGGCACGTAACGGGAAGTGGCACCCGTAGGCATAGCATAGTAACCACTGTCAACGGAGATTTTATAACCCACCCACAGCTCCTGCGCGGCATCCACCATAACGGGATTGTTGAGCGTTACCGTACACCACTGGTTGTGGGTAAGCGCAGACAGCGGCACCTGTTGGTTCACAATCATCTGACCGGGTGCAAAAGTCCCATTTTCATAAGAGCCACCCTGATACACCACGATATGGCAATCGGTAGTGCCGTTTTTCGCATAAAAAGAGACGCCCGTCAACCATTGGCCGTGCATAGCAACCAGATCCGTATCGCAGTATCGGTGCAGCATGGTGACGGTGTAGTTAGGGCTATAACGGTACGAAGTGGAAGATATGGAATCCCACGACATCGTCGTATGGGCTGTGGATGTGTTCGCCTGTGGCGCATCCCAATGCAAATCCACCATAGGACGCTGGTAACTGGCCGTCATGTTGCGCGGCGGATTGCAGGTCTGTACATACGACATGCCCGTCAACGAGAGCACATCCATGGCGGAATCCGCCATCACCTGAAGCGAGCCGTGCTCCACCTGCTGCGTGCCACCGGACAAGAAACGGACATAAAGGACGCCACCAGCCGATGACATCGTGATGGTGTTTTGGAAATTCACCGAGTCAACACTGACCTGAAAATTGCCTGTAGTCTGAACATGCAACGGATGTGACACGTTAGCCGTGCGGATGCGCAGCGACTGCGCCTCACTGGCCGTACCCATCTCCGTAAGGAAAGAGCAATGATGCCGACTTTCGTTCAACATCTCCTTATTGGCATATAACCCAAAGATGGCACCATGGTTAGAGGTGAAATCGTGGGTGCCGGGAAGCAGGCTGCTGAGGAGATAATACCCATTGTAACTGCCGCTCCATCCCCAATTGAAATGAAAATAGTCCATATCATCATAGCCGTCGCACACGAAGGCATGGCCGCCCGAGCCGGAGCCCCTATAGGGAATGGGGCGTAGCTGGTCCAATTCCTGCTTCAGCCTTTGAACCCACGTGCTGCTGTAATTGTTGCGCGAGAGGTATTGGCTGGCCGGATAGCCGAAATACTGCTGCATGACGGTCGCCGCGTATGAGGTGCTGGCACTGCTGCCGTCAGCCCCGTAGGACATGTTCACAGCCACCCCGCAATGCAGCAATAGCGTGGTCACAGCATTCTTCTCGGCGGTGGAAGAGGCTGATGTCAACTTCTCCGGCATCAGGGAATAGTCATACACGGCGGCCCCGAAATTGGCATACATCGTGTCCGGACACAGCGTGTCGTTATTGACGTATGTGTTCGAGCCTATGCCCTGATTGGGATATTCCCAGTAGCGCATAACCTGTCCCATCATGGTGGCTACACATCCGGCGTAGGCATGTCCGCCAGGGCCGCCAGACACGGCCGGACAGAGCGCATTGTAGGGCGAATTCTGATCCCAGCGGGTGGACAACAGCGGTCCGACAACCGCCTGGTTACGCGACAAGGGATGGTATGTGCCGCGGACCATCGACTGCCATTTCTCCGCCATACGGACATCTTGCGAGTAATCGGTCCGCACAGCGTATTGCAACTCTTCCGCATAACCTTCCAAAAAGGCACGCATATTGTCGGGAACATTCGCCGCATCGTAATCGCCTTCCAAGGAGTAGCCCAAGACAGGCTCCATACGGTCGTCGGCACTCACGATAACGAAGCCGGGATGGAAATCAAACACGTAAAAGACGGCCAGCGGGTAGGAAGAAACATGCTCCTGGCGTGTCTCCACGTGACGCAACTCGGCGGATACCCCTCGGCTGTCGCGGGTCTGGTTACGAAGTCCAAAGAAGTGTGCGGCTACGCTTCGGGCCACCGACGTGTCCACCGGCGCGGCATTGAGGGCGGTCAGCCCGCAAAACATCATCCAAACAAAACAGAATAGCGGTAGTTTTTTCTTCATACCAATTATTATATTATCTATTACAAATATGCTTATAATCACAATAAAGGCACCGTTTGGGATCCGTAGCCTGTGTAAAAGGCTGTGTGGAATCCATCACTTTGGCCAACACTGTCGTCAAGGCTGTTTCCATCTGTTGCAGTGTGTCTTCTGTCAGCGAAGATTCCAGTCCTTCGAACTTATTCTTCACCCGCGAGGCACACACCTGCGCCTTATGCAGGCACTCCTCATGCCGGTTTGCATCGCGAATGCTGATGATGCCACACTGAAGATGACCCCTGTCGGGCACATTCTTCAAAACCTCATGATCTGAATGACGGCACAACATCGCATAGAATGCCAGCTGCACAAATTGGGCATAGTCCGGATTCTGGACATCATCATCCAGCTCATCCAACGCCACCTTCAGCTTATCCTCATGCACCTTACCCGTTTTATAATCCAAAATCACCAATTGCCCGTCCTCCATCTGCAAACGGTCGATCGTGCCTTTCAGTTTCAAGAAGGGACCTTCAGGAGCCAACGGCAGGGAAAATGAGAGTTTCAACTCATTACCCAGGATGGAAATCCTTTTTTTTGTCCATTCTTCTTTGGCTGTTTTCAGATAGTTAACCACATCATTGCGAATCATCTGAACCGCCAGATACACACGACCATGTTCCAAGTCCTTTTCCTTGAAATGCAGCTTGTAGGAATCCCGGAACTTCTCATCCACCACCAACAGGTGCCGTATCTGCACATCCACCTCTTGAATGGCCTTGTCAAAGAAATCCGAAGCATGATCAGGCTCGTCTTTTATCTTATTGAAAACATCTTCAAACAACCTATGAACCACCGAACCTATGAGATTGCTCTCCATCCTGTTGGTGAAAATGTCCGTACGCTGGATATTGCACAGGTGCTTGAGGTAAAACTGCAACGGGCAGTTAATGAACACATTCAGAGCGGATGCTGAAAATTGGAATTGCGTCAGCACATCCATAATCCGCTTGTCCTTCTGCACCTCAATGGTTTCCGGCTTTGACAGTTGGAGGGGCAGCGCCACCAGCGGGTATTCCAAATGTATGTTGTCAAGATGTTGTTCGCGCACTTCGAACTCCAACTGGCTGATAAAACGGCTCTTTTCCGAGAGGCTGTCGCCATTCTGATCGTACACCAGCACCACATTCTCCGCCCGTTGAAGCAGTCGGAAGAAATGGTACGCATACACCTGGTCTTTGTACAGATAATTTTCCAACGATTCACCAGCAAATTTGAAATCAAAGGGTATCAAGGAGTTGAAGCTGATGCCAGCTGGTAGCACGCCCTCGTTGACAGAGAGCATGATAACGTTTTTGAAATCCAGCGTTCGTGTTTCCAGAAGTCCCATCACCTGCAGGCCTTTGGTGGCATCGCCGCGAAGGGCCAATGTTTGGGAATCCGTCTGCTGGTGGATGGCAAAGCGTATCAGATGGAACGGGATGGGCGCAATTCCAGCCAAGGGAGCCAGCAAATCCCCGACCTGTCGCAGACAATCCAGCAACAAATCGGTCATGGCTCGGTCACGAGGATGGTCGGTTTTTGAGAGGATCAACTCAAAATAGCCAATCAGCGCGGGCAGGACACCCGACTCGTCCGCCGTGAACGACGGAAGCAGACCCTCACGAAACTCTCCAACAGGATACAACGCCGTGTGCTGATAGTTCTCCATATTCTCCATCATCTGCTGGTATTCCGTCTCATCATCAAACAAATAACGCTGAACACAGACATTCCGGAACACGGCGGCCACATCCGCATAATGCCACACCATCTGCCCTCCGTTCTGGAGCATATAGCGACGGCTGGTCTGATACGCCGCCAGAAGGGACTCCATAAGCGCGAATACCGGCGTAGCCGACAGCGGGTAGCCCATCGTCACGTTGGCCTCCGACATATCGTAGGTTGTCAACAGGGGGAGCAGCAGGGATTCATCGGCCAACACCAAAGCCGTATTGTCCAGGTTGCCCTGTTCCGCCTTGATCTGCTCCAGAAAATCCACCGCACAATACAACTGGTTCATGGTCTGGTCGGCAGCCACAATACGGACACGTTTCGGCTGGTTGGCAAAATGACTATGCGTAAACAGGATTTTATCTTTGGGCAGTTCCAGTTTTTCACATATTTTGCTTAAAAAGTGGGCAGTCGTAAAACGTGATTCCCGATTGAAATCACAATAGAACGAGTCCACATCAAAATAGAAGCGGGTGTCGAAATGCGCTTTCACATAGTGCACAATCTCCAATTCGGAAGGAGTAAGCACATGGAATCCGGCAAAAATATAATGTTTATGCGTCAGACGCTTCCCATACTCCGCCATATTATCAGCACAATCACGGTAGATGAGGCCATCGTAGCCAACACGCTCCCCTATCAGCTGCTGCCGGAATTGCCCGTAGAGGTCGGCGAGCATGTTGTACAGGTCTATTTTTTCCTGTTGATCGGCACTCACATCATCCTGTCCGAAAGGGATTTCAAAGGTTTTGGCTGAGGCCAGGTCACGGAAAAGGCTCTGTCCGTCCTCCATCTGCATGTCAATCTCGGAAATGTCTTTCAGAAAAGAGGGGGCCCATGTCTGGATATCGTCAAAGTCCACCGGCACCTCGGGACGCATCTGCCTGTAGCACACAAACAGTCTCCCCCACAACTCCATCTTGCTGATTTTTTGCAAAGGACTCAGTTCACCGACAAATTCGTCGATAGAACAGACCTTGGGTGAGAAGATCGGATGACCGGCCTCCTCGGCCAGCGTCTTCAACAGCATACGCTGGGCGCGACGGTTGGGCAACACAAAAAGAGTGTCCTCCAGCGGAATACCGGATGCCAGAACATGTTGCAACAGCTCAGTGAGAAAACTAATCATCGTTCATGAGGAATTTTAATTCCGTGAGAAATCGCAGCGGACGATATTCCTGATGTTATCGTTAATCCAGTTTCAAGACGGCGAGGAATGCCGACTGCGGCACCTGCACATTTCCAATCTGACGCATACGCTTCTTACCGCGTTTCTGTTTCTCAAGCAACTTGCGTTTACGGGTGATGTCACCGCCATAGCACTTGGCCGTCACGTCCTTGCGGACGGCCTTCACCGTCTCGCGGGCAATAATCTTGGACCCGATGGCCGCCTGGATGGCGATGTCGAACTGCTGGCGCGGGATGAGTTCCTTCAACTTCTCGCAGATACGACGGCCGAAAGAGTACGCATTATCGGAATGGATGAGGGCGGAGAGTGCATCCACGGAGTCGCCGTTCAGCAGAATATCGAGTTTCACCAGGCTGGCAGGCTTGAAATCCGTGATATGATAGTCAAAAGAGGCATAACCTTTGGAAATGCTCTTCAGTTTATCGTAGAAGTCGAAAACGATTTCGCCCAGCGGCATGTCGAAGGTGAGCTCTATGCGGTTAGCGGCCACATACATCTGGTTGACGAGCGATCCGCGCTTGTCGATACAGAGTTTCATAATGGCACCGATATAATCATCCTTGGAGATGATCTGGGCGCGGATATAGGGTTCCTCCACATGGTCCACCTCCGTGGGTGCCGGCATTCCCGACGGGTTGTAAACGTCGAGCCATTGTTTCTTGGTGGTCAGCACCTTGTAGGAGACGTTAGGCACGGTGGCAATCACATCCTGATCGAACTCACGGTCGAGGCGTTCCTCCACAATCTCCATGTGGAGTAGGCCAAGGAAGCCGCAGCGGAAACCGAAGCCGAGGGCGGCTGACGATTCCGGCTCGAAAGTCAGGGAGGCGTCATTGAGTTTCAATTTCTCCAGCGAAGCGCGCAGCTCCTCATACTGGTCGGCCTCCGTAGGGTAAATACCGGCGAAGAGCATAGGCTTCACCTCCTGGAACCCCTCGATGGCCGTCTCGCACGGACGCGCCACATGGGTGATGGTATCGCCCACCTTCACCTCCGAGGAGGTCTTGATGCCCGTGATCAGATAGCCCACATCACCGGCGGAGAGGACCTCTTTCGGCACACGGTCCATCTTCAGGATACCGATCTCATCTGCATCATACTCTTTCTTGGTGGCGAAGAATTTCACCATATCATGCGCATGAATCGTGCCGTTGAAGATACGGAAATAGGCGATGATACCGCGGAAGGAATTGAACACAGAGTCAAAAATGAGAGCTTGCAGCGGCGCGTCAGGGTCGCCTTCCGGAGCGGGGATGCGTTCAATGATGGCCTGTAGGATTTCCTCCACGCCCTGACCTGTCTTACCCGATGCCTCAATGATGTCGGACTCATCACAACCGATGAGATCTATAATCTGATCCTTCACTTCCAGAGGCATGGCGGCGGGCATGTCCATCTTGTTCAGTACGGGAATGATTTCCAGGTCGTTGTCAATGGCCTGATAGAGGTTGGAGATGGTCTGTGCCTGCACGCCCTGGGTGGCGTCCACGAGCAGAAGCGCGCCCTCGCACGCGGCGATGGAACGCGACACCTCGTAGGAGAAGTCCACGTGGCCCGGCGTGTCGATAAGGTTCAGGATATATTTTTCCCCGTTATACATATATTCCATCTGGATGGCGTGGCTCTTGATGGTGATGCCGCGCTCACGCTCCAGGTCCATATCGTCGAGCACCTGATTCTGGAACTCGCGGTCGTTGACGGTTTTGGTATGTTGGAGAAGCCTGTCGGCCAACGTGCTCTTGCCGTGGTCGATATGCGCTATAATGCAGAAATTTCGGATATGTTTCATAAGGCGGCAAAGATACAAAAAAAAGAATATTTTTGCAGCGGTTATTAATTGTGGCCCTTGTTTTCATGCTAAATACACTGAAATGGACATCTTTCTGATCATCATGGGAGCTCTTTGTCTGCTGGCAGGCTTGGTAGGATGCATCCTTCCCATACTGCCCGGGGTGCCGCTGGCATACGTCGGGATATGGCTCCTCCACGCCACCGGCAAGGTTCAGTTCAGCTGGAAATTCCTGATAATCTGGGGCATTGTAACCGCCGTGGTGCAGATTCTTGATACGGTGGTTCCCGTATGGGGAACAAAGGTGATGGGCGGCTCCAAGGCGGGTGTGTGGGGCAGCACCATCGGATTGGTGGCCGGACTCTTCTTCGGACCTTGGGGCATCGTGCTCGGTCCGTTTTTCGGAGCCGTCGCCGGAGAAATGCTGGCCCACTGGACCGAAAAGGGCATGTCGCTGGGCCAGGCCCTGAAGGCCGGTTCCGGGGCATTTGTTGGCCTGATGACCGGCACCGTACTGAAATTGGTCTGCGTGGGACTGATGGCCTATTATTTCGTGGCAGCCATCGTGTGAGGAAGGGATTTCTTTGTTTATGGGGTAACATCAGTGATTCGAGTTAATCTTTATCAAAACAAAACACAAACAAAAACACCAACATACCGGAAATCAGCATCTTGCCACCCACATTTTTTGAAGGATAAAAAACAGAAGATATGAACAAGAAAAAGAAATTGAGAGCTCCCTTGTGGATGCAGCTTCTTATCAGCATCATCGGAACCGCCATCGGCGTGGGTTTGACCTTTGCCGTCAACAACTGGATGGACAACCGCAAAAAGGAGGAGGCGCAGCGGCTGATGGCCATCATGGTGATTCATGACATTGATGAATCGATCAACAGCCTGAAAACCTTGAAGGAGAATATGGAGAAGGAGTTCAATGCGACGATGTATGTCCGGGATCATCTCGACCAGTTGGATTCCGTGCCGAATGAAACGCTGGATCTGGCACTATCATTCATTGTGGAAGATGAAGAAGAATTCCGTTTCGACAATTCAAAGGAGAAAATCTTTCATAGCAGCCCCGACACATGGCAAAACTTAGGATGTATGAAGTTTATCGACAATGTACAGTCTTGTTATTATTACCGCCAGACGTTTCAAGACATGTATAACAAATCAAGCCAATGGCAAAGGCCGGTATCCATCAAAGTGTATGAAGAGCTGAATAATAATGACAGTAACTTGAGTCTGGAAGAAGTTTTGGATCAATACTATGCAAAAACGCGGAAACTATTGAAGGAAAAATTGGAGGATGAGCAAGTGAAATTTTATATTGATTGTGCACCCAGAAAGTTAGGTAGTATTGCCGGCTTGATAAAATACTGGACTCAGGTGAACGACGAAAACAAATTCCTGATGAGCATCATCGATGAAGAGCTGGAAGACTATGTGAACAACATCAACACAAACGGCATCGCCGTGACAGAAAAGAGTCTGACAGGAACATGGATTTCGTCGCCAATGGACGAATCGAATCAATTTGAACTCCGAAAAGATCATACCTATTCGTATATGTCCATTGTCACATCACCGGCGAACATCAATTTTTCACAAGGAAAACTAAAGAAAATTTATAAAGAAACCGGGACATGGGAGCTGAAAGGGGATTCGTTAATCTCAACCCCAGACAGCGTTGATTTTGATGTGGATGCCAGCATGATGACCGTCCAGCCGGAAAAACAAGAAATGTTGGACAGTTGGGTTCAAAATTATAAGAAAGAGTCTTTAATATACTATCAGAAATGGATCAAGGAGGGTAACGCTCGGAGAGCAGGGTGTGCCCGTCTTGACGCATCGCTCGACAAAATGGAACTGAAAGTAGGCGAAAGTGTCGTGTATCTCAAGCGGGAGAAATGATTAATAAAAAAGGCGACCTGACGGTCGCCTTTTTGTTATTTCCGCACCTTCTTCACAAACTCCTCGACCTCCGGCACACCGCCTTGATAGACGAGGTAGCCGTCGTAGGGCTCGCGCTTGGTGATTTCGTCGTTGATGGGGGTGAGCATCAGCTTCCGCACATCCTCGCGCTTTTGGCCGCTGTCCTTGGTCAATCCCAGCGCCCAGCCGAGCTTGATGTAGGAGCTCTCCGCCAGCATGTTGTCGGCGGGGATGATGCCGCGCGCCATCATGTCGCGACCGGTGTCATACACGAACATGTGGGTGTAACCCCAGATGGTCTGCACGCTCATGTATTGGTGTACACCCGCGTCTGTGGCCCGCTGGATGGCTTCGAACATGCCCTTGTTGACGTGGCCCAATCCGGTGCCGTCCCACACGATGCCCTTGTAGCCGTTGTCGATCAGCGCATCCAACACATCGGGTTTCATGCCCGGATAGTAGTAGAGGATGGCCACACGGTCGTCGAAGGTGGGCACGATGCGGGTGACGTTCGGGTCATTCTTAGCGATACTGCGCTTGTAGTCCTCGTAGTTGGTGATGACCTCCACCTGACGGTGCTGCTCGCCTCTTCTGCGGTGGTTATAGACCTCCTTGATGGGCTGCACGCCGTCCCTGCGGTTCACCGTGGCTAACGGCGTGTCGCCGATGGTACGGAACGTGGAACGGTAGGAGCTGTGCATCTTGCGCACGCGGGTGCCGCGGTGCAGGAAACCGTAGTCGTCGCTGGTGGGTCCGAACATGCAGACCATCACCTCGGCGATGTCGCCGTGACCGGCGGCGGTCATAGCGTGCATGAGGTTCAAGGCCGCGTCGGAGCTCGGACGGTCGGAACTTCTCTGCGAGCCAACCAATACCACGGGCATCGGCAGGTTCTGGCACATGTAGGTCAACGCGGTGGCAGTGTGCGCTAACGTGTCGGTACCGTGACCAATCACGATACCCTCAATACCGTTCTTAATCTCGTCGCCAATCTTGTTGGCCAAGGCCTTGTACTCCACCGGCGACATGTTCTCGGAGAAGACGGCGAAAACCTTTTCGGTTTCCAAGTTGCAGATGTCGGCCAGCTCGGGCACGGCACCGTACAACTCGCCGGGGGAGAAAGCGGGGATCACCGCGCCGGTACGATAGTCGAGGCGTGAAGCGATGGTGCCGCCAGTGCCCAGCAGCTTCACGTGCGGCAAGCCCGGTGTATAGGGGAATTCCTTCTCCGGAATCTTGAATACGGGTTGCGGGTCACGCTCGCCCTTCATGTCGGTGATCGTCTCAATGTCGATGCCGATATTGTAGCCGGTGGCCACCTTCATCACGATGTGGATGTCGTCGGTGTTCTCGGCCCTGGGCAGAATCTTGCCCGAGAAGTGTCCACGGGTGGTCTCCACTTCGGCCTTGTCCCAAACGTGGACATCATATTTTTTGAGCATCTCCAATGCCCGTCCTTTATATCCTTGGAATGTTACTTTATCGTTATTTTCCATAATTACTGCGAATTGTGTTTAGTGAACAGTGATTAGTGAACAGTAAATTATTTGGTTGCTATTTCGGTGAATGCGGCATTGCCGGCGGCATGTTGGCGAGCGCAGCCGAGGAGATAGTTGCGTTTGTCCTCATCGGTGGTGCGTTTGCGGCGTGGTTTGAAGGCGACGGCAGCGGCATTCAATTGTTCTTCAATTTCCGTTTTGGCCATCTTCTGGTAGCTAGTGAGTGCCAGCAACTCCGCAAAATCAGCCTTCGGATGCTCGAACATCAGCTTGAGCAGGTCGTAAGCAATGGCTTTGTCGAGGCCCTCTTTTTTCAGGAAATCGAACAGGTCGAAAAGTCTGCACGTGCAAAACGGGATCCTGCCATATTGGCCGTGCCAGTGTTTGAGTCGCTGGCCGAAGAGAGTGCCAACAAATTTGGGGCTGTAGTCCAGCTCGGTGACAATCTTCTTGATGATCGGGAACAAGTTGTGCGTGAAGATGTACTTGAAGCAGTCTTGCGGCACGCCCCATTGGACGAGTTGAGCGTAGCGGTCGGCCACGGCATCCGGAACATTCTTGCGAAGCTCCTCGATGTAGTCGTTGGTCAACGGGATAGGCGCGGAGTCGGTGTCGGGATACATACGGTCGGCGCCAGGCAGCACACGCTCGAAGATGGTGGTGCCGTCGGTCAACGCCTTGCGGGTTTCCTGCGGCACGCCGTCGAAGGCCATCAGCGCACGCTCCTCGATGGTCTCGAGGGCGGTCTTCACGTCGTCTTCCGGAGCCCAGAAGATGATCTGAGCGTCATTGTCACCGGCGTTGAGCACCTTGGCGGCTTTCTCGAAGACGCTGCGGCTCACCACATCCTCCAAATCCTCGCTCGTGGCCATGTTGGGACGTTCGAGGCAGGCGATGACTTTCAGCCTGTCGGCGAACTCGCTGTAGAACGGATGGCCGGGCTGGGTGAAGTGTGAGAGCAAACCTGCAAACTGCGGCAGGTTGACGGCATAGACCTTCTCACCGCGCTTGATGGCATCGGTGATGGGATCGAAATAGAAGTGGAACTCCTTGGGGTTGAGTTCCATATAGTTCATTTTCCAATTCTCTTTGCTGATGCGGGCTTTCAGTTGCTCGCGGATGGCGAGCAGCGCCCACTGGCGGAAGCACTCGACATGGGTGACCTCCGGAATCCATTTGGTGTGCGACACACCCTTCACCTCGATACGGGTGCCGCCGGTGCAGCTCACGTTCACATCCTCGCGGCCCGCGCCGATGCCCGTGCGCACGCGACCCGTGCTGCGGTTCAGGAAGCGGATATAGTTACAAGCCTCTTCCACCTCGTCGGGGTTCACCATCTCGGGATAGGTGACGGTCTCAATCAGAGGCATACCCAGACGGTCGGTGCGATAGACGCGCGTGTGGCCGATGTCAGACACCTCGCGGCAGGCATCCTCTTCCACACTAAGCTGGATGAGGCGCACCTTCTTGTTCTTGAGCTGGATTTCGCCGTCGATACCGAGGATGGCGGTACGCTGGAATCCCGTCGGGATGGAACCGTCAAGGTACTGTTTACGGGTGATGTGTACCTCGCCCACGATCTTAAGCTTGGAAGCGAGGGCAATCTCAAGAGCGTATTGCAGCGCCTCGGGATTGATGGGGAACGGCGGGGTGTCGTCCACCTCATACGTACACGCCGTGCGGTGCGCGATGCGATAGACAATGTTCTTGCGGGTCTTGAACTCCATGAGGGCCGTGCCGTCGTACTCGCCCATCTCGGAGAGCGTGGGACGCATATGGCGCAGCAACTCCGCGTCGAACTCGTCGGGCTTCTGGAAGATGCCGGCAGGACAGCGGCAGAAGAGTTTCTCTTTGGTGGCCAGTTGCTGGTGCACCTCCAGCCCGGACATGAAGCCGATGCGGTCGTAGTCAGCCTGCGTGGCCTCCTTGCGGTCCACATAGCCGATGGCCTTGCGGCTTTTCTCGTAATTTTCCTGAGGATTGATGGTTTGCATATCGTTTATAGTTTATTGTTTGCCATTCACCATACCCATACTGCGGCGGTCACCGCTGGTGTGGGGTTGATTGCACGTCGTGCGTCTTACCTCTTCGAGGCTGTTCAGAGAAGAAAACCCTCCTATCCTTTGCATGTTCCCTGTCGCCTCCCAAAAACAAGCGGCAAAGATAGGAAAATATTTTTTTCTATCGGATAAAATTGATGAGAATATTTAACACGATCGAATAACGATTGTTTTTTCTTCCTGCTCTTTTTTCATTTTCATCAAACAAAAATAAAATGTGTACATTTGCCTCCGATTTTTCATGTTTGTTTGGGAAATCGGTTTTTCTACATTGATATTGCAAAATCAGAAGTCTGATAAGGTATGAAATTCAAAAGTTTCATCGTTTTTGTTCTGGCCGTTTTGTCGGTGCCGTTGTCAGGACAGGTAATTTCGCATCCGATTGCGGAGGACTGGGAGTCCGGCGATTTCTCCTCCCTTTCATGGGAACGTCCCGGCACGCAGTATCGTTGGGAAATCACCAGCGAAGGGGCACACAGCGGCAGGTACTGTGCCCGCAGCGGGAACTACTACACGCTGAACACGAAGTCGGTGTTGCAGCTGGGGGTCTATCTGACGGAGAGCGGGAATCTTTCGTATTTCCGCAAGGTTTTCTCGGCGGAAGGCAGCGGCAAGTTCCTCTTCTGGCTGGACGGGGAACTGCGCGACTCGCTGGCAGGATATGTGGAGTGGAGCGAGTTCCAGTGCCCGATCAGCTCGGGTTACCATGTGCTGAAGTTCTGCTATACAAAAAACCAGACGAAAAGCAGGGGGTCGGATTGCGTATGGATTGACGACATACGTCTGCCCAATGGCATCATAGTACAATCCAGCACAGATTCCTGCGAGACACCGGAAAGACCGCAAGCCTCTACCAACGGGAACGAAGTGACACTCTCGTGGGGCAGCGCCTGCCATGACGAGGAAATCCTGCTTTTTGATGATGTGGAAGGACACCCGTACGGGACGGTCAATTCTCCCGGAACATTGGGCTGGCACTATATCGATGGCGACGGGGCACCCACGGCTCCCTTCGGCGTTTTAAGTTTCCCCAACGTGGGCGAGCCAATGGCTTTTGTTGTATTGGACGACTATCTCCTCGTCGGGAACCAGTACAACACCACGGCACATTCGGGACACCGGTTCTTCGGGAGCCCTTTCCATTCGGACATAGCCAACGACGACTGGATAATAAGCCCGGAGCTGGATTTCACCGAACCGTTCACCTTCTCTTTTTTCGCCCGCAGCTTTGCCGACCGGTTCCCGGACGAGAAATTCGTGGCGGCCTATTCGATGACGGACACGAATGCCGGCAGTTTCATCCCCCTGCACAGCGATACTATCACAACGATTGCCGAATGGAACGAATATTCCTTTATGGTGCCTACAGCGGCCAAATATGTAGCGATACACTGCATATCGCACGACCAATATATGTTTTGCCTGGACGACCTCACCATTCGTGGCCGACGGACGAGCGGACACCCTTGTAACGTCTATCGCGACGGAATGCTGATTGCCTCGGGGGTAACCGACTCGGTGTATATTGACCGCCACGCCACCGGAGGAGAGCATTGTTATTCGATCACCTATATCTGCGGCAGCGTGGAGTCGGCACATTCCGAAACCGTATGCGTCCATCTCGACACTGCGCCGGCAGCAGTTGTCATATCGGAAGAACGGGACTTCATGCCATACGACCTGCAATCCATGTGCAAAGATCCCAACAACAGCCACATGGCCAACACGCTGGAGGAGATGCTGCGGTGGAACAAGTATCCGACATACGAGGTCTATACCGAGCTGCTGCAGTATTTCCAGACTAATTTTCCAGGACTTTGCCAGATAGACACCATCTTGGAGGACACGCCCCATCCGGATTTGCACCATTCTATCTTCGCCATTCACATCAGCAACACGCTGGGTCAGGCTACCACGAAGCCGGCCTTCCTCTATTCGTCAACGATGCACGGGTGGGAAACAGTGTGTTACTACATGATGCTGCGTCTGGCCGATTATATTTTGAACAACGCGACAACCGACACGGCCGTTCAGAGACTGTTAGACAGTGTTGACTTATACATCTGCCCGCTTGAAAACCCCGACGGGACCTATTATCTAACCAACGACCTGATCTTGAAAGATGGTGTCCATTCTATCTACCACAACTACAACGATGTACAGCTGAACCGCAATTATCCATACCTGCCTGGGTTGGAGGGATCGGCTAACATACAACCCGAAACACAAGCCATCATCGACTGGGTCACGCCGATACATTTCGTAATGTCAGTCAACTTCCATTGCGGTGCCGAAATTGTGAACTACCCGTGGGATGCCTGGACGACCGCACAACGCCCCCATGCCGATGCCGACTGGTTCCGCTATACGGGCCAGAACTACGCCTCGCTGTGTCACGCGCAGGATACCGCCTATCTCTATGGCGATTATCGCGGACGTTCGGTCATCGAAGGCGCCGACTGGAGCCCGCTTGTTGGCGGTCGGCAGGATTACATGACCTACTACCAGCGTTGCCGTGAGGTGACTATAGAGATGAGCTATGTACCGGTGATTACGGACACGTTGCTGTTGCCCACCTATTGGGACAAGAACAAGGATGCACTGCTGAGCTACGCGGTGGAAAGCAGCTATGGTTTCTGGGGCACGGTTACCGATGCGGTCACCCACGAACCCGTTGAGGCCATGGTGAAAGTGCTGAATCACGACCGTTTCCACTCTGAAGTCTTTTCTCATCTGCCATTGGGCGTGTATCATCGCCCGATTATGGCCGGCACCTACACGGTAGAGGTTTCGGCACCGTGCTACCAGACCGCGACGTTCACGGTCACCACACGTCCGGGTATGGGTGTGCGACACGATGTGGAGCTTCAGCCGCGGGTTTCCGCCCCCGTTGCCTTCGACCAGTACATCCTGCCGGGAATGCAGACAACGCTGGTTGCGATGGCACAGAATGAGGTGTCTTGGTTCGATTCCGACACGGCTTCGCAAGCCATTGCGGTGGGTGGTCATTTTACCACGCCGGCGCTTTATGACACGACAACATATTATCTGGAAGAGCACTATCAGGACGACACACTCCTGTGCACAAGCCCGCGCAGTACCGTTACGGTTTATGTTATCGACAACACACCAGATCCTCAAGACCATGAGTATCCGACACTGAAGGTTTACCCGAATCCCACCGGTAACTATTTGATGGTGGAAACCGGCGATAAGACCACACATGCCATGTTTGTCTATGATGCCGGCGGCAAGAAGGTGCTGATCCAGAAGGTAGCAACTCCAACGGTGCTGGATATTACAGCGTTGAAGTCCGGAAGCTATATTCTGCAGGTAGAGTATGCGGATGGAGAACGGCGCGAGGCAAAGTTCGTGAAATATGGGGACTGATATCGGGATCCGAAAAAAAAAGTAATCCATTTAACATGGTTATTTTGTAAAAATTGTATTTTTGCGGCATCAAATCTTTCCACAAAAGATGGAAAACACTATTTGAAAGGCTGTGCGGGCTCGCCAATCAAATAGGAAACAAAACAAAATGAGTCCGAAAAAAAATGTGAAAAAATGAAGAAAGTTCTTTTACTGGTTGCTGTTGCCAGCGCCTTTATGTTCGTCGGATGCAAGAAAACCTGCAACTGCACTTCCACGCAACAATTCCCGGATGAACCGGCCTATGTGACTCACACGACTTTAACCATTGAAAAAGGAAAATGTTCTGACATGAATTCCGAACAGACCACCACCATCGATGGGGAAACGATTTCACAAAAAGTAGAATGTGTGCAGGAGTAACAAATACACCACGCATGACAAAAAAGGACCGAATTTTTCGGTCCTTTTTTTGTTAACAGTTGATGATGCAGTTATTTTCCCTTAGAACTCCTTTCCTCGAACGGCTGCGGGTGTCCAACTTCGGAAAAACCGAAGCACCTTCTCCCGATTATACCCCTTCCCCTCCTCCAAGAAGCTGGAGTCCTGAATGTGCACCACCCGGCCCTCTCCATCCAGAATCACAAACACAGGATAGCCGAAACGGCCCGGATTGCCAAGGCGTTTCATCATGGCAGCCTGCTGCGCATTCATTTCCTCACTCGTCTGACGAGGATTGTAGTTCACATGAATGTAGATGAAATTATCCTCTATCACCTTGCTGATGATGCTGTCATTGGTGATGAAATCGGCGAAACGCAGACACCACGGGCACCAGTTGCCGCCCACTTGGCAAACCACGAATTTATCCTCTCCGTTTGCTTTTTGTAAAGCATTGTTTATCTGTTTATTAGGATTAATTTCCTCATTATATACTTTAGGTAATGTGGTTTGGGCTTGTATGTTCAATGCGGCCATCAGAAGTGCAGAGACAATGATGATTTTTTTCATATTCCGAATATTAAAACATTATTTATAAACACCTCCAACGTCATATCATTCCCTGCCGCAAAAATAGCATTTTTATCCCATTCCCGAACAGAATGGCGACAATTTCAAAACAAAAGAAAAAAGTGCATTCATCGCATTCCAATCTTGTGTGAGGCATTCTTTTTTTTGTACCTTTGCATCCCATTCATACCATTAAACCTATTTTCATAATCCTTTGAAACAAAGATGGAAGAGCGGCAGCGGACCTATATTGCCATCGATTTGAAATCGTTTTACGCCTCAGTGGAGTGCGTGGAGCGCGGCTTGGACCCGCTGACCACCAATCTGGTGGTGGCCGACCGGAGCCGCACGGAAAAGACCATCTGCCTGGCCGTGTCGCCCTCGCTGAAGCAGTACGGTATCGGCGGACGTGCACGCCTTTTCGAGGTGGTGCAGCGACTGCGCCAGGTGAACGCCGAACGACGGGCGCAAACCCCTGGGCACCGGCTCACGGGCAAGTCCGTCTCCGACCTCGACCTGCGCGCGCACCCCGACTGGGAGGTGGACTACATCGCCGCCCCGCCCCGCATGGCCCACTACATGCGCTTCAGCGCGAAAATCTATGAAACGTACCTCAAATACGTCGCCCCGGAGGACATCCACGTCTATTCCATCGACGAGGTCTTCATTGACGTGACCGAATACCTGAAGAGCTACCACATGACGGCCCACCAGCTCGCCATGACGATGATCCGCGACGTGCTTCGCCAGACTGGCATCACCGCCACGGCAGGCATCGGCACCAATCTCTATCTCAGCAAGGTGGCTATGGATATCATGGCCAAGAAGCAGCCCGCCGACCGCGACGGCGTGCGCATCGCCGAGCTGGACGAGATGAGCTACCGCCGCCAACTGTGGGACCACCGCCCACTGACGGACTTCTGGCGCGTAGGACGCGGCACCGTGAACCGGCTGGCCCAATACGGCATCGACACCATGGGCAAAATCGCCCGGTGCTCCGTGCGGGATGAGGAACTGCTGTACCGGCTCTTCGGCGTGAACGCGGAACTGCTCATCGACCACGCCTGGGGCTGGGAACCCTGCACCCTCGACCTGGTGAAAGCCTACCGCCCCGAGAGCAACTCATTCAGCAATGGTCAGGTGCTGAGCACCCCCTACCCGACCAAGAAAGCCCGCGTGGTCATGCTGGAGATGGCCGATGCCATGTCGCTGAAACTGGTGGACAAACGGCTCGTCACCGACCAGCTGATGTTAAGCATCGGCTATGATGCTGTAAATCTGACCAATCCCGCCATCCGCAACAAATACCAGGGACCTGTCTCAACAGACCATTACGGACGGCAGGTACCCAAACATGCACAGGGAACTGTCCGACTGGACAGAGCCACCTCGTCCTCCAAGATCATTTTGGACGAGACGGCCAAACTCTTCGACCGCATTGCAGACCCCAACCTGATGATCCGCTACCTGAACATCACTGTCGGCCATGTGGTAGATGAGCAACTGGCTAACACACAAAAAGACGCCCCCCAATTGGACCTTTTCGCCGATTACGAGGCTCTGGAACGTCAGAAACAAGAGCAAGCAGCGGCCCTGCGAAAAGAACGCAAGATTCAGGAGGCTCAATTGGCCATCAAACGGAAATTCGGGAAAAATGCCATCCTGCGGGGACTGAATTTCGAAGAGGGTGCCACGGCCCGCGACCGCAACCAACAGATAGGAGGACACAAAGCATGAATACGGACTACGACAACATCATCAACCTTCCACACCATGTGTCGAAAAAGCATCCCCAGATGCCGATGCTGGCGCGTGCCGCCCAGTTCGCACCGTTCTCGGCCCTCACCGGCTACGGCGACGAAATCAGGAAGTCGGCCAAAAATGTGGAGGAAACGTATGAGGATGACGGATTTGAAGAGGAAGACGAATTTTTATAAAAAAAACTGAAAACCACTATTCAGTGATTTTCAGCATTTCTGGTA
>JBGUMF010000065.1:0-2508 GCA_045116675.1 Bacteroidales bacterium | reverse complement strand
CCCTCGATGATGCCGGTCAGCTCGCTGGTGATGTTGCGCACTCCGTTCACGAGGCGCTGCTTGGCACCCTGGGCCATATACTTGGCGCATTGTCCCTCCAGCTCACCAATGTGGCGCTTCTCCTCGGGGGTGTAGTCACGCTCGTGCTTGGCCAGTCGCTGGCGGATGCTCTTGAAATCATCCACCGCATTTTGCCAGTCTCTCACGGTGTAGTATTGGGCGTTGTCGCGCAACTCAATCGAGTAGTTCTCCAAGTCGCGCATGGCCGACTGCTTAGTGGAGCAGCTCCCAAGGATAAACGCCGAAATCGCCACTATTGCCAAATATTTTATCTTCTTCATATTCAATATGTTTTGATTGTTTTGTGAAACGAAGACTTAAAGCACGGCCTTAATCTTTTCAATCATTTCCTGATATTCGGCATCGGTGAGATACACCTTGCCCGGATTCATCTGGAAAGTGCCGCCATAGTCGGGACCGTCCACATACTTCGGGGCCAGATGGAAATGCAGATGCGAGAGCTTGTCGCTATAGGCGCCGTAGTTGATTTTCTCGGGATTGAAGGCTTTCTGCATGGCACGCGTTACTTGTGCCACGTCGGCCATGAAGTCGTTGCGCTCATCGTCGCTCAGCTCGTTGAGGTCGTTCACATGGCCGTTGTAGGCCACCAGGCAGCGTCCTCGGTAGGTCTGCTCCTTGAAGAGAAATGCGCGCGATACACGCAGGGTGGCAAACTCAATCATCAGATTGTGCAGGGTTTCGTTGTTGGTGCAATACAGGCACTCTTTAGGGTCGCTATACATAATAATGTTGTTTTGATAGTTAATGATTTGTCCGTTCGTCCGGCCATCGGTAGCGGGCGTTTCCGTTTTCCGTGGCCGGTAAGTTTGCTGCAAAAATAAGCAATTCTTCGGAAACCGCAAAACAATCGCGCATATTCTTATATAAAAATGTGGAAGCTGACCGATGAAATAACTTGTCGCGGAATGAAAAATGAGGGAAAATAAAAAAAATCGCTCAAAAAGTTTGGTGGGTTCATTTTTTATGCGTACCTTTGCACTCGCAATTCAGAAATGGATTGAAGGAATAATGAAAAGGTGCCTTAGCTCAGTTGGTAGAGCATCGGACTGAAAATCCGTGTGTCCCCGGTTCGATTCCTGGAGGTACCACTTCCTCCTTTCATTATGAACCCCGTTTACGACATTTGTTGTAGCGGGGTTCTCCTTTTATATTTATTTATGTTTTTGGTGGTTACAATTTCCGTTTTTTTTCGTATATTTGCAAACAAATCGTCAAAACAAACTTTTAAACACTAAGCAACATGAAAAAATCTATCATTCTCGCAATGGCGCTTCTTGCATTCTCGCTTGCCGTAAGTGCCCAGGCCAAGGATAAGTATGAAAAATATTTCAACAACCTGCCGTTCAAGATGCAGGCCTTCACCACGCCTACATTCCCCCAGAACGAGGTGAACCTGAAGGACTTCGGGGCCGTGGGCGACGGGCAGAAACTGTGCACCGAGGCCTTTGCAAAAGCCATCGACGAGCTGAGCCGGAAGGGTGGGGGACGGCTGACGGTTCCCGAGGGCGTATGGCTCACGGGACCCATCGTATTGAAAAGCAATATCAACCTGTATGTGAAGAAGGGGGCCATCATTCTTTTCTCGCCCGACCTTTCGCTCTATCCCATCATCAAGACATCGTTCGAGGGATTGGACACCCATCGTTGCCAGTCGCCGCTTTCGGCCTTCGGTGCCGAGAACATTGCCATCACGGGGCGTGGCGTTATCGATGGAAACGGACGCTGGTGGCGCCCGCTGAAGAAGCAGAAGGTGACCGACAGCCAATGGAAGCAGATGACACAGGACGGCGGTGTTTTCAAGCGTGCCGACCTCTGGTATCCCTCCGAGGCCTATGCCAAGGCTGCCGAGCTGGCCGACCTCAATGTTCCCAAGGGTGAGTTCACCGCCCAGCAATGGGAGCAGATGAAGCCTTTCCTGCGTCCGGTGATGGTCAGTCTTCAGAATTGTAAGAATGTGTATCTGAAGGACGTGATTTTCCAGAATTCACCGGCATGGAACATTCATCCGCTGATGTGCGAGAACTTGATTATCGACAATATTCTGGCGCGTAATCCGTCGTTTGCCCAGAATGGTGATGCCATCGATGTGGAGTCGTGCAAGAACGTGCTCATCGTGGATTCCAAGTTTGATGCCGGTGACGACGGCATCTGCGTGAAGAGCGGAAAGGATGCCGATGGCCGCAAGCGCGGACGTCCCACCGAGAACATGATTGTCGACGGATGCACGGTGTTTGCCGGTCATGGCGGCTTCGTGGTGGGCTCCGAGATGAGCGGTGGCGTGAAGAACGTGCTCGTCAAGAACTGTCAGTTCCTGGGCACCGATGTGGGCTTGCGCTTCAAGAGTTGCCGCGGCCGTGGCGGTGTGGTTGAGAACATCTATATTAATAATGTGTCAATGACCGACATCAAGGCCGATGCCATCATCTT
>JBGUMF010000064.1:0-17763 GCA_045116675.1 Bacteroidales bacterium | reverse complement strand
GACTTCATCAACGCGGTGCTGAAGACCCCGGAGATGCCGGAGACCTCGGCCTACACGCCCACGAGCATCAAGGAACTGAAGGCCGCCGACCCGCTGGAGGGTCTGACGCTGATGCAGCCGCCCACGGCCAACAACAGCGGCACGGCCAACCTGAGTTACCCGATAGAAATCCCCGCCGGGCGGCAGGGCATGCAGCCCAGCCTCGCGCTGACCTACAGCAGCGGCGGCGGCAACGGATGGCTGGGCGTGGGCTGGGACATATCCATCCCCTCCATCACCGTGGAGACGAGATGGGGCGTGCCGAGATACGACCGCGATAAGGAGAGCGAGGTGTATGTCTATGATGGTGAGCAGCTGGTGACCATGGACGGCGGCGGCCACTTCCGCGAGATGCCGCACCGCACCAACCAGTGGACGGACAGGCATGACCTAGACCAGGACGGCCACGAGCAATTCTATCCGCGCCGGAACGAGGCCTTCGACAGCATCGTGCGCCACGGCAACAGCCCGGACAGCTACTGGTGGAGCGTGACGCACAAAAACGGCGTGACGGACTACTACGGGAAGTACGCCTCCGACGCAGGTGTGAACAACAGCTGCGTGTTGCGTGCTGCCGCAACCAACTTCACGGGTCCGATAGCGCACTGGATGCTGGCCGAGAGCGTGGATCCTTTTGGTAACAGCGTACGATATCTGTATGATGTGGCAAATAACGCAGGGGTGGCTGGGAGCATTGTCATGGGCCGTCAGATTTACCCTTCAAGTATCCGTTACACCAATTCCTCGGGCAAGGAGGGACTTTATGAAGTGGTCTTCAACCGATGCAACAGAAGGGAGGATGTGACGATTTCCGCCAACCGCGGTTTGAAAGAAGTCACCAATGCGGTCCTTGACAATGTTGAGGTGCTTTGCAACGGCCAATTGCTCAGGACATACTATTTCCATACGACAAACACACGCAACAGCAGCTACAAAACCAGACTGGAGGATATGATACTCGTTTATGGGCAGTGCAGGCTTCCTTCGGAGACAGTCGATCTTGAAAACGGCGTGAAGGATTCCAGAACAGATTTCTCCTTTTTGGAAACGGACAGTGTGATCCCCTATCCGTCAGTCAGGTACAGTTTTGAGTACTACGACTATCCTGATGCCGACAGTCTTTTCACAGAAGAAGTGCCCATAACCGATTTGCCGGATGACAACCTTCGGTACAAATGTGTCAAGAACACGTTCAGGTCCACGGCATTGGGTGCCACCAAAGGCAAGAGCTGGAGTTTGGGCGGCACTGGGGCTGCCGGACTTGGTCCCGACATCGCCACAACCCTTATCACCCTTGGGGCCAACACATCCTATTCCAATTCCCAAAGTGAGGGCATCCTCACCTTGGTTGATCTTGACGGGGACGGCCTTGCCGACAAGGTGTTCAAGAAGAACGGACTGATACAATACAGGAAGCGGATACAATTCGACGAGTATCATTTCACATACGGCAGTCCTGTGACAGTGGCGGGGGCGGCAGACTTCCTGAAGGAGAGCGGCAGCACACTCTCACTCGGATTGCAAGCCTCGGCAGTGGCGAGTGCGGGGGCCAACATCCCACTGAACTGGATGACCACCACAAACTATTTTGCGGATGTCAACGGGGACGGGCTGGTTGACCTTGTGACCGACAACGGTGTGTTTTTCAACATGTGCTCCAAGGCAGGCATACCGTTTTTCTCGCCCGCCAGTGCTATCGCCACCTCAATCCCGGGACAGGCAGGCGGCAGCCACACATATATTTCAACGCAGCCGGACGGGACAGGAAACTGCAACGGGATCATCTTTGACGGCGAGGTGAACCCCGATATAGCCTGTGTGTATGAGTATAACGACATCCTTGTCCCGATGAGTGCTTTGGGGGACTGGGTTGGAGACAGTTGCCATGCCGTAGTCGGTTACAAGTTAGGGGACACCATTATTATGGAGGGGGACATTCCGTCCCTATCCGGGGATGAGGATTCGGCTATAGTCCGGAATATCTGTGACAGGACGATGGATTGTACACCGGAGACCATCAATCCCGATTTGGATGCTGTAAGAGTGTGGGTGGCCCCATATTCGGGGGATATTGAAATCCGTTCGACCATACGGTTGCTTATGGACAGTTCGGAGAGCCGAGCCCAAAGCCGCTATGTGGATGGGGTCAGGTATGCCATCGAACACCACACGGGGTGCGATCTTATAGGAGACGGCATCCTTGGGGCATCGGACAGCCAATGTTTCGCGGACACCATCGGTGCGGACAACTACATTCCTAAGAATAATGATTTCTCAATCCACGTGGAGGAGGGCGACCTGCTGTTTTTCCGCCTCCAGTCACAGAACGACCGCTCTTTCGACAGGGTGGAGTGGACGCAACAGATAGAATATTTTTCAATTGACAATGAGGAATACGGCACAGACATCTATATGCTTGACAACTGGATGTACAATTCCGATGAGGAGTTTGTCCTGACGGGCAGGAGTGAGTTCCAGGCCCCAAAGGACGGGATTGTGGAGATTGTCGGGGACATCGAGACCGGAGAAGTCGGCGAATATGCAAAAATCTCTGTCAGAAGGAACGGGCAGGAGGAGGATTTCTATGAGCTTTATCCCGGAGCGGACTATCAGGACCTGTTCCAGACACAGCTTGTGGTGGATTCGATGGACCGGGTCTCCGTGGAGATTGTACGTATGGACAATTCTGCTCAAAATCCCTATTGGGCCAACATCCGTTTCCGTCCGGTGCTCTCCTTCCATGCCGACAACCATCCGGGTGACCTCTTTGCCATGTACGACACGCTGACCTGCTACCCGCAGGTCAGGATGGACATAGACCACGGTGGGGAATCAGCCCTGCGGGAGCACTACCATAAGCTGTTCGGGGAACTTTACCGGGGCTGGGGGCAGTTTGCCTACAACAACCACGGCTCATCTGTTGCCAGGGACAATTGCATAGAGCTCCAAAGCCTCCAGTTGCCGAAAATCTACACCTACAATTCACCGGAGGAGATCACCTATGGGGACACTGCGATGTACCATTCCGACACATTGGTGGACAGCACCGATGTGTACGGATCCCTCACTGCCGCCCTTGAATCCTCCCTCTACAGTCCGATGTCATCGAACAGCCACTGGGTGGAAATGATCGCGTATGGTAGGGATAACGCCTACAGGAGCGTCGGGCTGAACACCGCCGTTTCCGCCACTGGACTGGACAATACCCCGCCAATGGTCCTTATCCCTGTTGCTGATTCGGTCCCCGGTTCTGTGGATTATTCGGGGACGGATGTCGAACTGGAGCAGATACAGGTTTACGACCATCCTGTTCCCGTCAATATCCAGGGAGGCCCTGTACAGAGCATTCGCAAGAGGAACAGGACCAAGTCACTGGACGCATCATTCAGTATGGACATGGTTCTGGCATCCTTCGGAGCGTCCGGGTCTGTGGGCAGCAACTTCATACAAAGCGATTATATGGATATGAACGGGGACGGCTATCCCGATCCGGTGGCCACAGGCGGGGTGCAGTACACTATGCCGTGGGGCGGTATCGGAACCCTCAAGCCAATAGAACTCACCTCCGGCGACCATTTGAGCGCTTCGGATGTCCTGTCGTATGGCGGGACCTACGGAAGATGCTACCCGACACCAAACAGGCTGCCTGGTAGTAACAGCAAGTTCTCCAAGATGACGGTTTCAGCAGGCGGAACGACAAGCGAGAGCCACGTGCACAGTAATGACAAAAACGATTATATGCTCATTGATGTGAACGGGGACGGGCTTCCCGACCTCGTGGATGCCCTCAGATACAAGACTGTGCGCCTGAATTGTGGTTACGGTTTCCTTAACGGGGAGATTTGGAATGTCGGTTTCATCCGTAACGGACAGAGTACCACGGACGGGAGTTCCATGGGAGGCGACTTCTCTGTCAGCCAGAATGCCCTTAACCAAACCCTGGACAAGTCCTATAGTGTGGCACAGGTCAGCATCAGCGGCGGAACAAGTCAGAACCAGACCAGAAACAAAACTATAAAGCAGCTTATGGATATCAATGGGGATGCCCTGCCCGACAAGGTGGAAGCCGGCAACAACAGTATCAGCGTCCGATACAATCTTGGAAACGGACGCTGGTCGCAGCCGGAACCCATCAGTCATGTGCAGATCAGCAGCGGTATGTCATACAACGAGGATGTGAACATCGGGGTGACGGGCGGTTTTACCGTTTGTGCAGTGTTCAAGCTCAACATCGGTGTGCAGACATCCCCGAAGAACCACTCCTTCAACACGGACTGCGCACAGCTTGTGGATGTGAACGGGGACGGCTACCCCGACTATGTCACCTCTGACAGGGAAAGCCAGATGAGAGTCCGATACAACAGGGCGGGTAAGACCAACCTGCTGAAGAGGGTCGTGAATTTCACGGGTTCTTCCATTGGGTTGGACTACACCCTCTCGGAACCCTGTTTCGATCAGCCGCACCGCGGTTGGAATCTCGCATCCGTGGAAACCCGGAACAACGTGGGGAACTGTCCTGTTGGCGGGAACCGCACGCTCACCACTTTCGAATACGGGCAACCGCACTATGACCGCTACGAACGTATAGGCTTCGGCTATGACACGGTCGTTACGGTGGGACACAACACGGATGAGAATGACACCGTCTATCGCAAGACCATTGTCGGCTATAACAACACCAATTTCTTCAAACGCGGATGGAAGACCACCGAGACCGTTTTGGACGGACAGGATAGGCCCTTTGTGGAGACCATCTACAATGCCATACTTTTTGACCTTGCCGGGAATATGGTGTCTGACAGCACCTGCGAGGTGTCCGGCATATTTGTGGGCCATGAGGCGGAAATCACAAACCACTTCTCATACGGAAACGGAACCGCAAACAAGCTTACCACCGCTGTCAGCAAGGTTTACGACAGCAGGCGGAACATCACACAATACATTTACGAGGGGATACGCAACTCCGGCTATGGCGAGTGGTTCAGGGCGGAAATCGACTATGCGCAAGGCCTGTCGCACAATATGTTCTCCCAGCCGGAAAGAATCGCGGTTTACAACCACGGGGACACCCTGATGCAGCTCAGGGAAGCGAACTATTCGGCCTCCACGGGCCGTCTGGAACAGATGAAAATCTACAACTCCCCATCCTCCACCTCTGTCTATGACTTCACCTACGACACATTGGGTAACCCGGAAACAGTGCTGATGCCGCAGGACGGCGGCGGCCATCAGGTGCAGTTGGAGTACGGTTACGACACTCTGGCACATACATGGCCCGCAAAGGTGACCAATGTATCGATGGGCTATACCTCCTCAGCTGAATACGATTGCCGGTTCGGGAAACCGACCCGTACAGTGGACATCAACGGCAACGAGATACGGTATGCGTATGACAGCCTTGGCAGGACTGTCAGGATTACCGCACCCAATGAGCTGGCAGATTCCGTGCCCTACACCATACGGATGGAGTACCATCCGTATTTCCGCGGAATGACAGGACAGGATGTCTCATACGCCTGCACATACCACTACGACCCTGAACATCCCAGTGACGACATCCGCACCACACTTCTCGCGGACGGCCTTGGCCGCCTGCTGCAGACCAAGAAGGATGCGGAGATTGGCGGACAGGAAAGAAGCTTGGTGACGGGCAGAATCCTGTACGACTGCTTTGGCAGGACATTAAGGCAGTACCATCCGTTTGACGAGGATACCTCCCTGTACCGCACATTCTCCCTTGACATAGACTCAAACTCGGCAACCGTGACCGAATATGACATCTTGGACAGGCAGACAAGGGTCACAGTGCCATACGGCTATACCACCACGATGGATTATTCCATCGGCAGCATGGGGAACAGCAGGTGTTTTGTCACAAACACCACGGACGCGATGGGCAATACCGTCACAGTGAAGTCAGGCTCGTTGGGACAGCAGCTGAGGCAGATAATGCCGGGGGGTGTGGAAACGGGATTTGAATACGATGCCCTTGGACGGCTTACGAAATCCGTTGACCCTGACAACTTGGCCACAACATACTCTTACAACATGGCAGGTCAGATGATTCACCGCAAACATCCGGATGCGGGTGATGACTGGTACGGGTATGACCCTATGGGGAATGTCATCTGGCATACTAACGCATTGGGCGACTCCATAAAGTACCGTTATTTTTACGGCCAACTCACCGATGTTGAATACCCGCGCTATCCCGCTAACAATGTGCACTACACCTACGGCGACAGCACTGCGGGCAACAACGGGAAAGGCCGTGTCGTCATGCAGGAGGACGGTTCCGGCTGGCAGACTTTCAAGTACGGCAAGCTTGGCGAGGTGACGGAAAATACACGTACTTTTGCACTGCCTTTTGAGGGGCAGACCTACACTTTCAAGATGAGATTCGCATACGACAGCTGGAACAGGATACAGACCATGACCTACCCTGACGGGGAGATGGTGCACTACCGCTACAATTCCGGCGGGATGTTGGAGAGGGTGTATGGCACCGCAACGCGCCTGCACCACGACCAGACAGCCCCCCTGCAGACACAATCCCTCCACCAGCCCGATGGCATACAATGGGTTCCCGGAGACATAGTCCCTCCCGGACCGCCACCGCAACAGGATCCCATATACGACTATTTCACCTACCCGTACATCGACAGCATCGCCTACAACAGGTTCGAACTGAAGCAGGCCGTATTCTATGGGAACGGGACAAGGGTCTCCTATTCTTACGACAGCCTGCAGCGGCTCCAGACCCTGAGAAGCCACATTGCGCAGGATTCCCTGATGCAGGACATCACCTACACATACGACAGCGTGGGCAATATCACCGACATTGTCAATTACGCCACTGTGCTGGCCAACGGACTGGGCGGGAAATACTGGAGCCACTATGACTACGACGGTCTGTACCGGCTGTCACATGCGGAAGGGGGCTGGAACGGAGAACAGCTCAACTACCATCTGGATATGCAGTACCGATCCAATGGGCGGATACGGAAGAAGATTTTATACGCCGAAGTGATGGACCACACTGGAGCTGTCACTGTAGCCGACTACGAAAGAAACTATCAGTATCATTCTGCCCAGCCCAACACCTTGAAACTTGTAAAAGATGAACTTACAAGGCAGTATCAGTATTTTTACTGGGATGCGGCGGGTAACATGATAAATCATGACAATTTTGAGGATAACTGTACCCGAGACCTCTACTGGGACGAGGGGAACCGCCTGATGGGCTTCTCCGACTGCCACAACGTAGGCTTGTACCAATATGATGCCACTGGCGAACGCACTTACAAGCTGACTTGGTACGGGACCGTGCAGAACCTCAACGGCCAGCAGACTGTTTACTACATGCCGAAGGGCGCCACACTATATGCCTCGCCTTATCTTGTGGCAACTCCTCAAGGCTACACCAAGCACTACTACGCTGAAACAGAAAGGATAACTTCACAGATAGGAAAGGGACAGCTTTCGGGTATCGGATCTCCTGTGGTGGGTGATTCCCTTGTACAGGTGAAGTTGCAGGCTGTGACGGCTAATATGGAACATCCCGAGGACCTGACTGTTCTGACAAGCTCGCACTTTGCCTATTTGGACACGCTCACCAACCGACAGGACTCAAACTATGCGGCCTATTGGTACCACCCCGACCATCTCGGTTCCTCCTCATGGATAACCTACACCGACGGCTCTTCCGTGCAGCACCTGCACTACCTCCCTTGGGGCGAGGACTTCGTGGACCAGCGCACAACCAGTTGGAATGCCATGTTCACCTTCTCCGCAAAAGAACGCGACACAGAAACCGGCCTATCTTACTTTGGCTCACGCTATTACAGCAGTGATTTGAGCATTTGGCTCAGCGTCGATCCGATGAGTGACAAATATCCATCTTTAAGTCCGTATGTCTATTGCGCGGATAACCCGATAAAGTTGGTGGATCCGGAGGGGGAAGAGATAATTGTTCCTGATGATAGACCTTTTGGTAGATCCAGTTTCGAGCAACCTCCCACCCAGTCACTCTCACTTTCAAATAACAGTCCCAAAATTGATTTCAAAGGTGGATATGGGTTTTCTTTGGATCTTAATTTGACTTTCATTATGGGTTTTAGTATGGAAGTCGGTTTTGTCGCCGATGGCTCTGGTAATGGAAGTATGTTTTTTTCGCGCGGTTGGTCTACGGGGGTCGAAGCCTCAATAGGTTTAAATGGTTTTTATATTCCAAATTGTGATTTTAATATTGATTGTTTTAAAGGGAAATCGGAGTCCCTATCTATTAGTTTCAAGAAAGGTTTAGGAGTAAGTTTATTTTCCGATTATAGTGCAGGTGCAATGAAAGATTATCTTTTGAATGATTATGGGGGCTTGAAAGTCGGATTAGGCTATGGTTTAGGTGCTTCCCTCACGCATTCGAAAACAACTTTTTTCCAAATGCCAAGAAGGGACAACAGTGGTTTGCCTGTTTACTATCAAGCAGGCCATATGTGACCTATTTGATTTATGTTTCATAAATAAAGTTGAATTTAATAAATAATTCGCGAAAAATGGGTTCTTTAATTATTAGTTTGATGGTGATATGTATTACGGCAGGGGTGATCTCGTCATATTACATGCAAAAAATAAGCGATATTCTAAAATCAAAAAACATGGAATCTTCATGGATGGAACTTTATTGGTCGTATGAGAAATTCAAAGTTCTTATAGACAAATGTACTGACGAATGCGAAAAAGCAAAATTCAAGAAGGTTTATAAAAGGGCTTTGTTTTGGAGTAAATTCAGTTTGATTTTAATGCTCTCATTTTTCGTAGGATATTACATTATACTTTTTATCATCTTGTAGAGTCATAATATGCAATACTCCATGAGAAATGAAAGGAGGGCTTTCGGGTCCTCTTTTTTTATGCTCTTTTTTCTCTTGGGCGACCGGACACGCAATCCGTTCAAACTTCGCAACAAGTTGCTCGTAACCACTACTATCGTTGTCGCGGTATTAAGGAAGATGAAAACGCATTCAAGCAGCACGACAGCGTTTTCCCAAACATACTCTATGGTGTCCTTTCCCGTTTTTCAACGCACATACCATTGTTTCGCGGCGGTCCCATCCCGTTCTCCGTGGCACGCGCCTGCCGCGCCGCGAGGATACGTATGTACGTACGTTTCTACCGAGCTTTTGCCCCTAATCGGGGCATTTGTGTGTGCGGCGGCCCCATTCCTACAGACATGCAACGCCTAACGGCGTTAAAGGTGGGGACAAAGACCAGAGACCAGAGAACGAAGACCAGAAAACAAAGAACAGAGAACAAAGAATCGGAAATCGGAAACCGCAAATCGCAAACCGCCAATCGAAAAAATCACTACCTTTGCCCCCGCAATGAACCGACTCCGCACATATAGCCCCACCCTCTCCCGCCGCGCGTTTCCCACGCCACCCGCGCAAGCGTACGCACCCGCTGGCGGAACGCAATTGCTATGGGACACCTCAAAGCCAATGGCCAATGGCCAACTGCAAATCAACAATAGCCAACGGCCAACTCCCAATCCCCAATTCCCAATGCCCCGCTGGACTTTCACCTTCTCCGCAAAAGAACGCGACCCCGAAACTGGCCTATCCTACTTCGGCTCAAGATATTACAGCAGTGATTTAAGCATTTGGCTCAGCGTAGACCCGCAAGCTGCGAAATATCCGTCATTAAGCCCGTATGTGTATTGTGCGGATAACCCCATTAAGTTGGTGGACCCGAATGGGGAAGAGATGTGGATTCCCGATGAAGAAGGTAATTTAATTGCTCAAGAAACTGACGATTACAAGAGTTTGGCCGTAATGCTTGGTTGCTCTTACCATAAAGCAAAAAAGATGTTGGCAAGTCAGGGATATGCAAATGGTGTCAAAGATGGTGATAAGGTGAGATTAGACAACCCTTACACCAGATCCATTAATGCAACATGCGAACATAGGTTGACAGATGATCAAGCCATCGCCTATGCCTTGCAATGGAGAGACATAGGACTTAGCAAGGAAGAGATGGATTCTAAATTTCAAGAGCTGGCATGCCCGCAAGATTTGTATAATTGTTGGAGTGCTGCAATAGCAGGGTCAAACGGCTTGATAATAGGTCCAGGCAATTATGAAATTTTCAATGAAGATGAATTTGATAAATCCTTGGACAACAAATATCCTGTAAGCACAGAAAGACTTAAGTTTGGCAAGACAATATTAAGATTTGCAAAAAATGGTGTATGTACTCATGCTGCTGTATATTATGGTTCTGACAAAGAAGGTAACATATACATATATTCTAAAAATGGAAGATATTCCAAGCCCTTTGTAATGCCTTTAAATGAGTTCATTGAACGATACGGATTTCAATATGGAGAAATTAGTGGTTTTTATAATTAGTGTTTCTTGTTCGATACATTTGTGTCTGGCATCCGACACCCTGTATTTGCAAAGTGAAGACTTTACGGTGGTTAAGGACGACTATATAGAGTTGTATATTCAGATCAAATCCCCAAACGCCATTGAAATAATTAGCACCACACCTGATCTCACCATCTGTTTTATGGTGGGTAAAAAAAACTATGTGGCAAGAGGAACTTATTGGTTTGATTCCTCCACCCCTTCCGGATGTAACTGCACGTTTCTGAAAACACAACAAGGCAATTTGGCCGTAATGAACAACGACACTCTGCAATTTGTAAAAACGCCGCCAGACAAGAAGAAATGGAGAGCGTGGAAACGGGTATACATGAAGTATGAACCTGCCCAATATTTCCAATACGACAAACGTTACCAAGATCATAATTTTTATTTCGGTGCTGATGGGACATTTATTGAGTATCAATGGTATCGTAACCGTCCAGATGTCCCTTGCGAAAAAGGTTGGACAATAAGTTGGGGCAGCTATGAGTTGAAACCACACTATTATATTTTGAACTCTGACCAGAATTTGGTCCGCTTAGCTCAGGACACGATTGTTCTCACCGATGTGCAAAGCAGCCATAATCCCCAAGACAGTCTTTTTATCACACTATTTTCCCCCTATCATCAGCTGTTTTCTATTGAAGACACTTGTACATCCTGCAAATACAGACATCAGCGGATATTCTCATACGATTTCATCATAAAGTGCGGAGATGACAAGATCAACAAAGAATACGAAAAGGCTTTCAACTCAAAGTTTGTTGCGGATACGACGGGAATGATTAGATTTTATAAACCTCAGAATGTCCAGCTGAAAAGTGTTGTTGTTAAAGTAAATTGGAAAACTGACCATAACGATACAATTATCATTCAGACATATACAAGCCGTATTTTGAAATATGAACTTGAAAACCAAATGGACAATGTGTTGTCTTTTTATGTTCCTTTTTTGGATTATGCTTTTCTGACAAGAATAAAATACACTAATCACAAGTTGCGAAGGAAAAGCTCTAAATTTATGTTTTGGCAAGATAAATTATTTAAGAGACCTCTTAAAAACAATTGAAAGAGTTTCCTGTTTTATTGCCTCTCAGTTATGGAATTGTTGTGTTCGATAAGTGATTTGCATACAAGTTTTCGTTACTTTTTTCCATCTTGTGACGGATGTTTGAGCCACCTTTTCCAAAAAATTAGCGTTTATGGAAAAGTCAAGCACCCGTAGGGTAACCATCTACATCAACGGCAAGGAGGTGGAGGCCTCTTTATTGTTTCCCCCTCTTCGCACACTCGTGCCATTGCGCGGCATGCACGTTCACGTCATCTACGCACACGCGTCCCGTGCCGCGCCCATATACCAGTAGTCAGGGGACAGGGGACAGTAATCAGTAAGAAAGTTTATGGTCAAAGTTCAAGGTTCATCGTTTCTTAACCACTTAACTTCTTAGCTTCTTAACTCCAACAGCTGACGGTCAAGATTCAAAATCCCAACAACAAACCTTCACTGCCGAAGGTTATCGGTTATGCGGGCGTTTCATCCGGCTTGTATTTGAAGGCGAAGATGAAGGTTACGGCCACCACACAGGCGTAGGCGGCGAAAATATACCAGGATGTCTGCCAGCCATGCCATACGTCCATGGCCAAGGCCTCTTTGGCAGCTTCTGTCATGGCCTCGCGTGCGCCCGCCGCATGGAATTTGGAGAACACAAAATGGTTAACCACAAATTGCGCTCCCAACGTGCCGATGGTGGCACCGATACCATTGGTCATCAGCATGAACAGACCCTGTGCCGAAGAGCGGATGTCGGAATTGGTCTCCCTATCCACGAACAAGGAACCGCTGATGTTGAAGAAGTCGAAGGCCACACCATAAACGATACAGGAGAGAACAAACAGCCATACCCCACTGCCCGGATTACCCATTCCAAAGAAGGCGAAACGCAACACCCACGCAAACATGGCGATGAGCATAACCTTCTTGATGCCGAAACGCTTCATAAAGAAGGGGATCAACAAAATGCACAGAGTTTCAGAAATTTGGGAGAGCGAAATCAGAATATTGGCATGTTGTACGCCGAAGGTGTTCGCATACTCGGGAATGTGCTTGAAACTGGACAAGAACGGATTGGCAAACCCATTGGTAATCTGCAGGGAGACACCCAGCAACATCGAGAAGATGAAAAACACGGCCATCTTCGGGTCCTTGAAGAGCGTGAAAGCCTTTAAGCCAAGAGCTTCGACGATGGATTTCTTTTCAGCAGATTGGCTGACAGGACAATGCGGCAGGGTGAAGGCATAAATGGCCAATGCCAAGCCTATACCACCACTTACCACGAATTGTGCGGCGGAAGACTGGAAACCCAACAAATCCACAATCCACATGGTAACGATGAACCCGATGGTGCCGAATACGCGGATGGGCGGGAATGTCTTGACGGTATCCATCCCCGCTTTCTCTAAAGCATTGTAAGCTACAGAGTTGGAAAGAGCTAACGTAGGCATATAGAAGGCTACGCCAATGGTATAAAGCGTAAACAAGGGTCCGAATTGAACGGCATCGCCGGCACCAAGACCATAAAGGCCGGCGGCAATCATCGCCGCACCGGCTATCCCATGACTGATACCCAGCATCCGCTGCGCCGGTATCCACTTGTCGGCCACAATGCCAATGAGGGCCGGCATGAAGATGGAAACAATACCCTGGATGGAGTAGAAAATGCCAATATTTCGCCCCAGACCGTGGTTGAACAGGAAAGTGCCCATACATGTCAGGTAAGCCCCCCAGATGGCAAACTGGAGGAAATTCATGATGATAAGTCGGATTTTCAATTGCATCGTCTGAAGTTTTATGTGTTTATTTTACTTTGAAATCAAATAATTTTTCCCCTTCCAGGAATCCCTGCAGATGGTCGTTGATATGGACGGGCCCCACGCCGACAGGCGTGCCCGTGAAAAGGATGTCGCCCGTGCGCAAGGTGATGAATTGCGAGACATGCGCAATAAGCTGGTCGATGGTGAAAAGCATGTCGCGACTGTTGCCCTCCTGCACCTTTTCGCCGTTCAGCAAAAGGTGGAACGAGAGTTTCTGCACGTCTTCAAACCGGCTTTTAGGCAAAAAGCCGCCCACCACAGCGGACCCGTCAAAAGCTTTGGCTATTTCCCAAGGCTCGCCCTGTTGGATGCACTTCCGCTGAAGATCACGGGCGGTGAAATCCACTCCCAGTCCAATCTCCTCATAGTAATTATGGGCGAACTTCTCCGAAATACACTTTCCCAACCGATTGATTTTCACTATAATTTCGGTTTCATAATGCACCTCTTGGGAAAAATCGGGCAGGAAGAAGGGACGGTTGCATCGAGTGATGGCAGAGTCGGGCTTCAGGAAGAAAACCGGTTGCTCGGGAGCCGTCTGGTGCAGCTCGGCAGCATGTGCCGCATAGTTCCGTCCGATGCAGATGAATTTCATGATTAGAAGAAGTTGATGTGCGCCTCCAGTTCGACGTATCCGATATGAGCCTTCTGATCCGCATGGGTCAGACTGTTCTGGGCGCGACCTTTGCCTTTGAAATAGTTGGTGAGCGTGTGGACGTAATTCACCATCATGCCGGCGCGGAAATCCTTGGAGATGGAGTATTCGAAGCCGAGACCGGCAAATGCGGCCTCCTTGCAGATGGAAGCTTCCGTGGAAGGCCCTTTCTGACGGCTCCACAGCTCTCCGGCGAAGTTGTAGGTGTCGTGCTGGGAGGCAGACAACCGCAGACTGTTGTAAATGCCAGCATTGCCGCAGATGAAGAAGTTGTTGAGCGATTTGGTCTTCAGCGTCACACCGACAGGAATGGTCAGATAGGTGGCACGATACTGGCGGAAGGTCTCCGCCTGCTGGGCCTCAATGATATCGGAATGGATGATTTTGTCCAAAAAGGTCATGGTGCCTCCGATATGTTCAATAAAAACACCCGTATAGGCGTAATAGTTTTTCGCCTTGGTGAGGTTGATATTGATGGGTATGCCGTATCGGACGCCCACCACGAAGCCATGTCGTTGATAGTCTTCCGTCTTGGGATACATCCAGTCAAACGAGGGGGCGCATGCGAATCCGAAATTGATGGCCTTGCCCTGACAATCATCCTTGATGTAAGTTGTGGAATATAATTGGGCTTGGGCTGAAAGAAACCCCAAACCGATGAGAAGGATTATAAAAAAGGATTTTTTCATAATATTCGTATTTTAAAAGAGTTCTGGTTGGCTGGTTGATAATCGGGATTTTCCCAGGTGTGCGTAGGCGAGGTCGGTGGCTTCCCGTCCACGCGGGGTGCGCATCAGATAACCCTCCTGGATAAGGAAGGGTTCGTACACCTCTTCGATAGTGCCGGGGTCATCGCTGACAGCAGTAGCAATGGTGGAGAGGCCCACAGGACCGCCCTTGAACTTGTCGATAATGGTGCTCAGGATGCGGTTGTCCATCTCGTCCAAACCATGTTTGTCCACATTGAGGGCAGAGAGCGCGATCTGGGTGATGGGCAGGGTGATAGTGCCGTCGCCCTTGATCTGGGCGAAGTCGCGCACGCGGCGCAGGAGCAGGTTAGCGATACGGGGCGTGCCACGGCTGCGCGAGGCAATTTCATAGGCGGCATCGTCCTCTATGGGAATGTCCAAAATGGAGGCCGACCGTTTGATGATGTGGCAAAGGGTCTCCGCATCGTAATATTGCAGTCGCAGATTGATGCCGAAGCGGGAGCGCAACGGAGCAGTCAGCAGACCGGAACGGGTAGTGGCTCCCACCAGCGTGAATGGGTTGAGCGAGATCTGCACGCTCCGCGCACTCGGACCGCTGTCAATCATGATGTCAATCTTGTAGTCCTCCATAGCGGAGTAGAGATACTCTTCCACCACGGGCGACAGACGGTGAATCTCATCGATGAAAAGTACATCGTGCGGTTCCAAGTTGGTGAGCAGACCGGCCAGGTCGCCGGGCTTGTCGATGACAGGACCGGAGGTGCAGCGCACGTTGACGCCCATCTCGTTGCCAATGATGTGCGAAAGGGTGGTTTTCCCGAGCCCCGGGGGACCGTGCAGAAGCACATGGTCAAGCGCTTCCCCGCGGGCTTTGGCCGCATGGACGAAAACCATGATATTGTCAATGACCTGCTTCTGGCCCTGAAACTCCTTGAACGCCGCCGGACGGATGGCTTTTTCAAACTCCTTGTCGGCGGAGGAGAGACGGTTGGCTGAAGGGTCCAGATTCTTGTTCATCATACTGTTATTGCTTATTGTCCAAACGGTTCAAGCCCGCAATCGCCGGCTCGAAGTTGGTGTGCAGTTTCAAACTCTTCTCATAATCGGTCCGCGCCTTCGCATAATTCCCCAGCGATTCATAAGCCAGCCCCCGGTTGCAGTACAAATACGCCAAATTCGGGTTGGCCTGGATGGCCTGCGTGAACAACTTGACGGCTTCGTCGTAACGGGCCATCTCGTCGTCCAAATATAAGTATCCCAGATTGTTCAGGGACGGCACATGCTTCGGGTCCAAATCTATGGCCATCTTGTATTGTTCTTCACCTTCTTCAATGCGACCCAAATCCTGATACATCTTTCCCAGATTATAATGGATTTCCACATTGTTAGGATCCGCATTTAACGCATTTTCATAATAGCTGATGGCCAACGGATCCATTTTCTGCTGGTAAAAATACCCCAGTTCCAGATAGGCTTTCACCTCTTTAGGGTCTTGATCAATAACCAATTGAAGCATACGCAGATAGCCAACGGTATCCTGTTGCTCTTTCAACATGAAAGCTTTGATAAGATAGGCTTTCGGGTTGTATTTTTGCAGTGCCAAGGCCTCGTCCAAAGTCTTGCTGCAGTCGTTGAGCATGTGCTGATGGAAATACAGTTCAGCCAGCTTCAGTCGCGCTTCGTTGTTGTCCTTCTGTTTGGAAATGGCTTTTTGGAGCATTTCTTCCGCGAGGTCGGTCTCATGCTGGGCAAAATAGAGGTCGGAGAGCTTGACGTAATATTTGCTGCTGTCCGGCTGCAACTTGATAGCCTGCTGCATGTCAGCGATGCCTTTGTCGATATTCTTGTGAAAATAATAATAGTCGGCCCGTTGGTAGTACAGCTCGGCATTCTTAGGATGCTTGTCGATATTTTTACACAAGGTAGCCAGTTCCTTAGGCATATCATCGTACTTTTTGTTCGACTGACAGCCAAGGAAGGACAGGGCCAAGACAACCAGCAGCAGAGTGGTCAGATGTTTCATACCGTGATTCAGTGTTGGTTTTCTTTGATGGCTTCGCGGATTTTGGCTTCCAATTCATCTGCCAGTTCCGGATTGTCGGCCAAAAGCTGTTTGACGCTCTCACGTCCTTGGGCGAGCTTGCTGTCACCGTAGGAGAACCAGGAGCCGGACTTCTTTATGATGTTGTATTCTACGCCGAGATCGACGATTTCGCCCGTCTTGGAAATGCCCTCGCCGAACATGATGTCGAATTCAGCTTGACGGAATGGAGGAGCCACTTTATTTTTCACCACCTTCACTTTCACGTGGTTGCCTATCGACATGTCACCCTCTTTGATTTGGGCTTGGCGACGGATATCCAGACGCACAGAGGCGTAGAACTTGAGGGCATTACCACCGGTGGTGGTTTCGGGGTTGCCGAACATGACACCGATTTTCTCGCGCAACTGGTTGATGAAGATACAGCAGCAGCCCGTCTTATTGATGGTAGCCGTCAGCTTGCGGAGGGCCTGCGACATGAGGCGGGCCTGCAAACCGACTTTGGAATCGCCCATGTCGCCTTCGATTTCACTCTTCGGGGTAAGGGCCGCCACAGAGTCGATGACGATGATGTCGATGGCACCGGAGCGGATAAGGTTGTCGGCAATTTCAAGTGCCTGCTCGCCGTTGTCGGGTTGTGAGATGAGCAGGTCGGAGGTGTTTACGCCTAATTTCTCAGCATAGAAACGGTCGAAAGCGTGTTCCGCATCGATGAAGGCGGCTATACCGCCCTGCTTCTGTGCCTCGGCGATGGCGTGGATGGCCAGAGTGGTCTTACCGGAGGATTCCGGTCCGTATATTTCAATGATTCTGCCCTTGGGAAGGCCACCGACGCCCAGCGCGGTGTCCAGACCGATGGAGCCGGTCGAGATGACATCCATATCCTCCACTTTCGTGTCGCCCATCCGCATGATCGAGCCCTTGCCAAAGGTTTTTTCCAACTTCTCCAGCGTGGAGTTGAGCACTTTCAGTTTTTCAGCATTCACGCTGCTCTTGACTTCTTCTTTTTCCATATCAATC